>DATJEQ010000380.1:0-14862 GCA_035496495.1 Polyangiaceae bacterium | reverse complement strand
CAGTTGTTCATAAAGGGAAATGAGCTTCTCAATGACGCCCACGTCATTGGGTAGTCGTTTGCGCACTTCGGCGTAACAAACCAGGGCGCGTTCAAGGTTCAGCTGCCCACTCTGGTAAAGTTGGCCCAAATTGCGATAGTATTCGGCCTGCTTGCTGGGCGCGTGCACGGTGCGCACCAGTTGCAACCAGGCGCCTTCGGCGCCTTTGATATCGCCATTAGCAAAGGCACGACGCGCGAACGTTTCCAAGGCGTCGTGATGCTCAGGGCTGGCGTCGACTTTGGGCGCTACGGAGCGCGGGCGGGGCGTTGCTCCGACTTCTTCCCGCGCTTTGTCGAGCAAACTCTGTAACCGTTTTTGCTGCGCCTCGTTGCTGGTGCGCGTCAGGCGACCGTCGAGTAGCTCAATCAGCTTCAAGCGCTGTTGGGTGGCGTCGTAATGCTGAGCCAGGCGCTCGGTCAACGCAGCACATTCTGTCTCCAGCTCCGGTGGTAGCAAGCGAAGCGCTTCCTCCAGTGCCGCTTCACCGCGTTCAGCATCGCTCAGCTGGTTCAGCCACAAGAGGCCGGCTTCCTTGAGCGCTCCCGCGCGGTGCGCCGGCAAGCGACTGGTTGCGGCGAACACGCTCAATGATTGCGCTGCCTGTGACCAATGCTCCCAACGCTGATGGGATTGAGCCTGCACGGCAAGGCCCAGGGTGTGATTGGGCACCGCATTCAAGGCGTGCTGAGTGAGATCAAAAGTCTGTTGCGCGAGGCCCAGATCGTAGGCAATTTCCGCGGCGCGCAGCGAAAGCGCCGCCGTGTCTTCGGCGCCGTGTTCGCGCTCCAACAGCTTGCAGGTGATGGCGAATTCTTGGCGTCGGTCGTCGTCCATCAACGCGAGCGCTAGTGCGGTGCGCAATACCGCGAAGTGGGGAACCGCGTGTTGCGAGGCGCTTTGGACGATTGGGCGCGAGGCGGCGACGCGGGAAGGCACGCACATTTGCAACAGGCCCAGGGCGAGCGCATCTTCCTCGCTGAGCAACAGCGCGAGCCGGGCCTCTGTTGCGTTCAAATCAGCCTGTGCCGCAGTGGAAATCTGCAAATGCTGCAAGCTGAGCAGCGCCATCAAATGCTGGGGATCCAGCGCTAGCAAATTTGCCCAGGCATGTTGAACTTGAGGCAGGTTGCCGCTTGCTGCGGCCAGATGTGCCAGCCGCTCCAACAGGGCCACACGTGAAGGAGGGTCGGTTGAGGTATCGGCGAGCTGCTGCACTTGCGCCAGCCATTGCGGATCAGCCAGTTGATCGGCGAGGTGCTGGCGCAGCGCGCGGACAAAGGGGCGATCGTCAAAGTGCAGGGCCTGTTCGGCGAGCGCAACGCCGCGCCGAAGATCCGCACTTTGAGCACCTAACGCGATTTCGCACAGCAGCCCTTGTCGATCCGCATTGGGCAGAGCGCTGGCGGTGCGCTCGCGGAGATCCTGCCAGCCTGTTTTGGCGATGGATTCCCCCAGGAACTGCAGCGCCAGATCGGTCGGAAATCGCAGCGCGAGTTCTGCAAGGAGTCGGGCAGCGTCCGTGGGCGAACTCGCAGCCAGCGCGAGCGCAGTTCGAACACCCAACGCGGCGAGGCTGCCATCTGACAATCCGCGGCTGCGCTCCCGTTCGTACCAATCGAGAACGAATTGTGGCTCCGTGCATTTCGAGGTCAATCGCTTCGCCCACAAGTAGCCGAAAGGCAAAGCGGGATTCTTTTGCACCGCGGCGCTCAAGAGCGCAGATGCGTCGTTGTCTGCGCCAGTGGCGAGCGCTTGCTCAGCGGCTTCTAACAACAGTAAGCTGGCACGTTCCGGTTCGTCGCAATGTTCGGCCAGCAGCTCCAGGGCCGCCACCGTGCTCGGTGTTCCCAGCTCTTTGAGCATGCGTGACGCGGGTTCAAAGCCGGGGTCGAGCGCTAACATCTTTTGGCAAATCGAAACGGCGCGCTGGGGGTTTGCTTCCAGCTCACACAAGAGCGCGGCGAAGTAATTGAGCAATGCAAAGCCCGGTTGCTCCGCCCACTGCAACAGCCCACGCACGACTTCGGAGCGATTATTGGCCTTTTGATCTTGCTCAAGCACCAGCAGCATCGCGATCCAGGGGCGCTCGCGCGTGACTGCTTCGAGCTCCTCTGGTGTCAGCGTTGCACCACTCGCGAGCAGCCTACCGAGACGCTCTGACGCTGAGGTATCGCCCTCCGGCAGCTTCAACCCCAACACCGCGCGCAGGGCATTGCGCAGGGGGCTTTGCTCGGATGCGTTGAGCGGCTCGATCCACGCGCTGGGGATCTGAGCGGGGGCAAACATCAAAGCGCCTAAAGTGAGTCGCTCCAGATCGGAGAAGGCCCCCTCTGGGGCTGCCTGCAGCACGCTGCGTACCTGTTCGTCGTCGCCGGCTTGCAACGCTTCACGCACCACGGCTCGTTCGGCAATTCCGTCGCCCGATGGGGCGGACAGCTCTTTCAGCAGGGCAAGATGCGCGGAACCTGCACCCGCTTGCGCGCTGGTGAACGCGGCCGCGAGCCACTTCGCACTCAATGTCAACGCGGGGATCTGCGCCAGAGCCAGCAATGCTTGAGTGGCACCCGGAGCATCGGGGCTGCTCAATGCCACCTGAGCCCGGTGGAACAAAAGAGAAGGGGATGCGGGCAGCTCGCTAGAATCACCGGTTGCGGTGCTGGTCAACGCTGCTCGGAAGCGCCGCACTTGTTCTGTTGCGCGGGCGATGCCGCCAACAATTGGCCCACTGTCGCTGAGCGGATCGGGCGCGTGCACGCCAAAGCCCAACTGTTGCACCAATTGATACAGGGGAGGGCGCGGGTCGTTCGGTTTGGCTTCTTGCAGTTCGCTCAATGCGAGCTCCAAGCTCACCGCGTCTTGTTGGCCATGAAGGTGCAGATTGACCCGCAGAGCGAGCAGCTCGGCGCGCTCCTCTGTTTTCGCGTGGCGCAACTCGATTTCCAAGGCAGCGAGCGCCCCATCGATGTCTTTGCCCAACACACACAATTGACGCAGCTGACGGTGCGCGAGCGCTGAGTTGGGCAACAGCGACGCGGCGCTCTGCGCGGCTTTTAGTGCCAAGGCAGGCTCACTGCCTCCAGCCCAGAGTTCGCTGATGACCAAAAGCAGTCGACCCTTGCGCAGAGGATCGGGCTCAGTTTCAGCTCGCGCTTGGAGCCAAGCAGCGCATTCCGAAACCCCGCGACTGCGTGCAAACCACGGCGCCTGCTGTTCAGCAGATGTGTCGATCCAGCGCGCGCCGGCGATCGGCGGAGTTTGGCTTGTGCGAGGTGGGGGAGGGGTATACCCCGCTGGCTTTGGGGGTGCCCTCAAGCTCAGGGGTGAGGGAGCGGGCCGTTGCGGCGGTGGAAGTGAGCTGCGTTGCCCACTGGTAATTATCAAAGGCTTGCGCTCGGAGGCCGCGGGGGCTCCGGGGCTCTTTGAAAACGGCTCGCGGGGAGCATGCCCTTGCGGATTGACGGCGGGGGGCTGTGCGGTGCCCACCCCAGTGATTGAGCCCGGTGCTCCCCGCTCCGTGGCTTCGGCGGGGCGCGCACTGTCGCTCCACGCCTCGTCTGCGAAGAGCGAATCAAGCAGCGCGTCGGCGGGGGCCGACCGATCTGTTTCCGCGAGGGGAGAATTTGCGGCGCGATCAGTCACTGCGGTGCCATCCCCAGCTCGCTGCGTAAGTTGATGAATTCATCCGAAAAAGCGAACGCGAACAGGGCCGTTCGCCGCTCAATGGCGCGTGCCTGAGCGGGAAATTCGCTGCGCGTCGCATTCAGGATCGTGGTTTGCACCCAAGAAACATCCCCCGTCGCCAAGAGTGCAGCCCGATCCAGCGATCGCTCCGCCGCTAGCGCCCAGGCGAGCGGATCTTGCTGCTCGGTTGCAATCTGCTGCGTCAACGCGGCGACCTGTTTGCGGATTTTGCGCGGTAACTCGTCGTACAACTTGCGCAGCTGCGGCTCGCTGGAGCTTGCATGGGGGTGCCCCCAAGGCGAACCCGCAACATTCGCTATTCCTGCCAGGAGCGCCGCCAGCTCTTCCGCGGAACGCTGACAAAGCAGGAGCGTCCCGCGCTTCAACGCGAAAGCGTAACGCGCAATGGATTGTAACTGTTTGAGATTGAGCGGCGCCCGCAGTGACGAGTGGATTACAAACGCGGGGCCTTCGTCGCCGTACGTCGCGCCTATTGGATTGTCGGGAGTGCCTCCCGAGAACACCCCGATCTGCGGCAACCCCCAAGCCTCGCTCCAGATTAAAATTTCACTGGCTTGTGACTTGACTTGAGCAGCCTGTAGGCGATCTTTTGCGTTCGCCTGCAACTGCTCGAGGTTGGGCCCGAACAGCGACGCGAAACCGGGCGCAAGCAGTGCACACAGCTGCGCTATCGGCCCCCGATCCTGCGCATCGATCAAGGTCGCGAGTTGCCTCGCGGTCAGCGCGCCGTTGGGAACGTTGCGCGATTGGCGTGCTAACCCCGTCAGCGCCGCTTTGACCTTGGGCTGAACATCGCCGAGCGCAATGGCAGCGCCCAAGGCAGACTGCGTCAGGGGCTCATTGCCCAACGCTTGGGCCACGGTGGCCAGACGCAACGCGGATTCCTGGTCGGGCTTCTGCTGCAGCTGCGCGATCAGTGCTGCGCGGGCCTGCAGCAGAAGCGCTGCATTTTCTTGCTCGGGCAGCACCCGAGCGAGCAACAGATCGATTCCTTCGGCATCGGTGGGGCGCTCAGCAAATAGCAACGCAGCCGCGGGGAGCGCCGCTGCAGGGTCGTTCAAGCGGTCGCGCCAGATGGCAATGCTCAAACGAGCGGCTGCGACACGACCTTCGCTGTCTGCCCGGGTGCGCATCAATACCCGCAAATGTTCGACGCACAGCTGCCAGCGCCCCTCTTGTGCGGCGAGGGGCACCAATCGCTCGCGAGCGCTGTCGTCCGCTCCGGCATTTTCGCACAGCTTGCTCAGAATCTCGATGGCTTGGCCTTTGTCGCCCAACTGCTTATCGGCAATATCGGCCGCGCACAGGCCACTCAGCATCCGTTGACGGGGTCGGGCGCTGGGATGCTGCGACAGGGCTCCCAGCTTTTCGCAGGCGAGTAGGAAGTCGCCGCGCGCCAAGTGGATCTCGCCTGCCAGCGCCAATGCGCCCAAATGATCAGGATCCAGCGCGGTCAGTTGTTGCAGCACTCCGAGCGTGCCCTCAAATTCGCCAAGCCGTCGCAGCGCGCGGGCCTTGTCCCAATACAATTGAGCCTGCTCGGTGGGGGAAGCAATCACAGCCAGCCGCGCATCGATCAAGCGCACCAGCCAGCCACTGTCGCGTTTCCGGCTGACCAACGCAGCCAAGCGCTGGTAATTCCCCGCGTCAGAAGGATCGATCTCTACCGCGCGTGCGAGGGCCAAGCGACCGCGCTCCTCGTCGCCCAAAGTTTCTAGCAGAATAACGCTGGTGCGTTCCCACAGTTGCTTGGCCTCTAGTTTGTCGTTCGTTAGGTCGCCCAAGGCCGCAAGGGATTCGGCCAAGAGTGCAGCGTTGCTGGTGTGGACCGCGATCTGACGTAACCCCTCCCAGGCGCTGACGTCATGAGTATCCAGTTCAATTGCAGCGCGAAAGCTCGCTTCCGCTTGTGAGAACTGCGCGGCTTGCAACAAATTGTATCCCAGCAGGTCGTGATGGATCGATGCGTCGTGTGCGTCGACTGCATCCGCGTGCAACGCCGTCGCGCGCTGCTCGGCATTGGGGTGGTGAAAGCCATCCGCGCCCAGAAAATCCCCTGGAGTCACCTCGGGTTGCCCTGACCACCACGCGAGCGATTGTGCCAACTCAAAAATCGGCCTTGCCTCGTCAGCGGAAAGCAGTTGCCCCAACAAAGACAGCGCCTGTGACTCTGCCAAACGGTCGCTGCCCTGATGGGCGGTGGCGAGCCATTCACAGGCCGAGGCCAGGCTGGGCTCAGCCGTTGCCCAACGTTGAGCCGCCTGCGTGCGCTCAGCGATTGTGGCGCCCGACGCAGCCAGCTGCAGGTAGGCACTGGCCGAAGTGAGCGCGCCGCTGCTGCCGCAAAACGATTCAATCGCCGCCATTGCCTGGGGCAGATCTTGGGCACCCGGTGCTGACCACAAGGCACGGGCCAGCAGTGCGGTGTGGTGTTGCTGCGACGAATGCGGCGCGCTCAGCTCAAAGGAATGCAGGGCGTCGGCTGCCTTTTGAGCATTTTTGCCGACGCACAGTTGCCATGCAAATTGTTGCAGCCGGCAATAGGTGTCGTTCGCGTCGCTGTCGACTGCGCTGGCCAACGCACTCGGTTGATCGCGTTCGCTACTCTGAAGCCAACCGAGTACCGCAGCGGGGAAGTCGCCGCCGCGCTCTTGGGCGCGCTGAAACGAAGCGCAGGCGGCCTGTTTCGCGCCGTTGTGCCACGCTTGCACACCGGCTTGCACGTAGGTGCGAGCGGCCTGTGCTGGGTTGGTCATTGCCGCGGCTGCGGCTTCCAAGGAGTCGGCGCTCGCGGCAAGGTCGCCTGTTTGGCGCTGCAGTTCACTCAGATAACTTGCGGTTAAGCCATCGGTGGGATCGTCTTGGTGCAGCGTGCGCAAGATCGCGATCGCGTGATCCAGCGGCGCGTGATCCGACGCCTGATTGAGGTGGGCGCGCCTAGCGGCCGCGATTTCGAGCGCTCGTTGCCAACTGGGATCGTGCTGGTTGTGAGCCAAATCAAGCAGCGCTTGAACCGCGGATGGCGCGGTATCGCTCGCCAGCGGGTTCGGGCTGTAAGCCTTGATCACGTTGGCTAGGTCCTGCCCGCTGGGGATTTCGCCCAGTTGGGCCAACGCGTCCAGGGTGCCAGGCCGATTGGCGCTCAGCAGACAAGTGCGCATCACCTGCAGGCAGAGAGTGCCCACTTCCGCTTCGTTGCTGGTGCGTTGACGCAGCTCGGAAGAGCTCTGCTCCAATCCAGGGCGATCGTTCACAAGGGCCGCCAAAAAACGCGCCACTCGGCTCACTTGCAACGCCGTTGCCCCGGCTGATTGTGCGCGGTTCAGTGCTTCGCGCGCGGCGCCCAATTGCCCCGTTTTGCGGGCCAGGATTTCGGCGGCAGCAAAATGATAATGCGCCTTGCCCGCGGCGGTCGTTTCCAATTTTGCGCACTCTTCCAACTCGTTAGCGAGTTGATCTGCGGCGCCCTGTGTTTCCAACAGCCCTAACAATTTGGCTCGCGCCGTCCAGCACTGTGGATCGCAGGTCAGTGCTTGCTGCAGCGCGGAGACGGCCTCCAAGGCATCGCCCTTCAGTGCTTCGCAATCGGCCACGATGACCCACAGGGCGGCGCCCATTGCAGGCCCGGCGCCTGCAGCCAAGCGTCGCTTTGCCAGATCCAGTGCCGCGTCCAGTTCGCCCTGAGAAAGCGCCAATCGCAAGCGCAGCATGAGCAGCACTGCGTCGTTTGGCAGCAAGGAAAGGGCGTGATCCAGCAGGCGTCGCCCGCGATCCAGATCCCCCCGCGCCAGGTGGGCTTGTGCGGCCAACACGGAGGCCACCGCACTGTTTTCTGAAGTGCGTTCAGCACTAGTAACGCCCAGGGCTTCGCCTTCCGCAGCGCCCTCAAGTGCTCTGGCTAACAGGCGCGCCCGGGCGTCCAGCGCTGCAACGAAATGCTCGCCCTGCGCCGGCCGAGTCAAGCGCTCCAGGCTGATCAACGCGCGGTAGGTTGGTGTTTCTCGCAGCTCCAGCGCCGCCTCCAGCGACGATTCTGCGGCCGCCAGTTCCTGATCTTCAGCTTGCAGCTGGCTCAGGTTGCCCAATAGGACTGCACGCACCAGGGGCTGACGCGCAAGTCGAATTCTTTCGCCCAGCGCTGACGCGCGCAACCCGCCGTCACCGAGTCGCGCCGCTACGGCTTCCAAGAGCAACCAAGCGCTCGCATCATCGGCGTTACGGGTGAGCCATTGACTCAGCAATGCCCGGGCGCCGATGGCGTCATTCTGCTCGCTCAACCACGCCGCTTTGGCAATCACCGCCCGCTGCTGCTCCTCGGGGCTTTGCGCAAGCGCGAGCAGGCGATCCAGCCACTGCCCGCGGCTGTGCGGGAGCACACCACGTTCGCACAGCACAAGGAGTCGTTCGAGCGGCTCCTGGAAAGCGGGGTTGGCCTCAACACAGGCGCGGTAGTGCTCGCCGGCAGCGTCCAGTTGCCCCGCTGCTTCTGCGCGCGCGCCGAGTTCGAACAACAGGCGCGCTCTGCTGGTTGCGTCGGTGGTGGCCGCCAATTCCGCTTTGACGAAGGCGTCAACGGCCGAAGCCCGCTGCGCAGCGTCGCCTTCAGAGCCGTTCCAGATCGAGATCACCATGCTCGACCCGCACAGCCTAGGCTAGAGGGTGAAGCATTGATAGCCTGGGATTGGCCTGCTCCATTTGGGCCGCCTGGCCCAGTTCCGAGCAGACTTCAATAGCGGTAACCGCGCGGAAACCCACGATCAATTCCACCTAGAATCAATCCCAGCGCCGATCGTCAATCGATACGGCGAAGGATCCAAAATCCACGCGGCGTGTCGACCGGTTCAGGGAATGTCTTGCCCTTGTCGAGCGTGAACAATGCGTACTCCAGTAGGGGCTCAAGCACACCACGCGACATGCGCCCGGCGTTGGCCACCGATCCCGGATCCCCCTTCTTGGCGGCTTCAGCAAAATCCTCCTGGGCCTGCGGCATTGTGGCAAGCGCGCGATCCAATGCGGCTTGGCGAGAGGGCGCGGAGTCGCGGGCGCCTTCGGCGCCCGCATAGGTGAAAAGAATGACACCAAAGCTCACGCTCTTGGGGGCCTTGTCTGAAAGCGGCGGCACTTTGCCGTCGACGAGCAGCGCGGCAAGGGCAGGGCCGATCGCGCTGCCAGCCCCAGCACTTGGCGCCGCAGTAGGCGCGGGTGGTGCGATGTCGCTCTTGGGCGCGCTGCTGACGGCGGGTTTTGCTGCTGCAGGTTTGTGTTCCGGTGGTGCGGGCTTGTTACAGCCCAATACGACTGCCAGCGATAAGATGGCCGCCAATAAGCCGGGCGACAGAGTCGTGGCAGTGGCGTGCTTTCGGGCCGCCGCTGAAGTGCGGGATTGTTTCATCGCGGGGGGGCGTACCATGGAATCCCCCGCGGCAGAGACGCTGATCGATGCCCTAATCCGCGACAACAGCTCTTTCTCTTGGTAGAGATTGAAGTTGACGCCATGTTCAAGGTCGAGTGCCCAGGTTGTCAGGCCCCCTACCAGGTAGACGAACGGCGCGTGCCGGCAAAAGGGCTTGGCATGCGCTGCCCCAAATGCGGCACCAGCTTCACCGTCAATCGCCCTGACGACGCGTCCTTCGTGCAGCAAGCGCCTGCGTCGGGTCCGGGCCAGCCGGTGGGGCCCGGCTTGAGCGGCGGCGGTACGGTTACGGGCGTCGCTCCGGCGCGCAAGCCGTCGGCGCCGAAGATGGGAGTGCCGGGCTCAATAGCTGCGTCGGGGGCACCTCGGCCACCGGGGGCTCCGAGTGATCTGCCCGCTGTGCCCGCCGGCGGGGTTTCAGGCCTGCCGCTGCCGCGGCCCGGCGCGCCGCAGGCGCCGCGCATGCAGCAAATCCCCGCGCAAGGGCCAAAGCTGGATTTCGATCTCTCGCCCTCACCACGTCCGGATGAAGTCGTCGGTTTGCCCGCGACAACTGGGCCCCGCGCGGCGACGAATGCACCGCAGGTAAATCGCCAGAACTTGGGCCCCAGTGAAGTCAGTCAAGCCAGCGAAATGATGTTCAACGAGCTGGACTTTCACGACCCCAAGGGGCTGTCGGTTGCGCCCAATCAGAGCAGAACAAACCTTCCCGTGCGTCCGGGCGGCGTTTCACAATCGAATTTGCCGATGACGGGAGGCAACCTTCCCGCGCCAACTGCGGGTGGCTTCTCATCGCCCAATCTTCCTGCACTCGATACCGGGTTGCCGCTCGCCGCGGATGCCGCGGGAGGGTTGCCGCTTGCCGCCGATATCGCGGGAGGGTTGCCTGCTGCGGCGAGCAGCCTGCCGCAGCCGCAAGGCGACGCGCTGCCGGTACCCATGTCCGAATTCGCTGCAGCGCCAGCAGCGCTGGGCGACTTTGCGCTGCCCGATCCGGCAGCGGGCAGCTCCATTCCTGCGCGCACCATCTCCGATCCGTTTGCGTTCGACGGCGATGATCCGTTCGCGGGCGCAGTCCCCAATGCCGACGTTTTTGGTTCTAAGTCGGATCCGTTTCTCGCCGCTGCGGCTCAAGCCGGCAGCATCTCACCCAGTGGCGAAGGCGCAGCGCGCGATCCCCTCGCTCCCGCGGGCACGGTCGTCTACCCGAATGCTTCAGCGCACCCACCCACCCAACAAGATCCATTCTCTGCCGCGCCAGGCGGGGGAGATTTGTTCGGTGGGGGGAGCAGCGCGTTTGATACAGGCCACAGTCAAGCGCCCGGATTTGGAGACGAGGTCGATCCCTTTGCCGCACCTGCGCGTGCGGGCGATCCGTTCGGCGGTGGTGGCACTGCAAGCAGCGCGCGATCCGCATTCGATACTGCCGCCGGCGCTGGCCAAGATCACGCTGCGGCCGCCGTCGATCCATTCGCGGGTGCTGAGCAGTCGGCCTTTGATACAGCGGCGGGCATTGGTTCGTTGGTTTCAGTGCCCCCTCCTGCAGCGCCTGCGGGTGGCTCGTTCGCGCCGCCTGCTCCCGCAATGAGCGTTGCCCCCGCGGCGAAGGCCAGCGGCGGTACCGATTACGGCGAGGTGGATCTGGGTGGGGGGGATTCGGATTTCGGGGCCTCGCCGGTTGCTGACGACGGGATGGAGTTCGGGGGCGTCCCCCAGGAGGAAGTGGCGGCTCAAGCCAGCGCAGCAATTCAGGCTAACATCTCCAACTCACCGCTGCACGCGCGCATGGCGATCGGTGCCATGCCGGAGATCGAAACTGATCGCCAGCGTCGTCGCAGGAAGCGACAGCGCAACCTGATCGGCATCATTTTTGGCGTGATCGTCGCGGGTAGCTCGCTTGCCCTGTCTCCGAAGATTGGACCGTTCGGTTTCTATTACGTCTCCGACCGGGTGAAGTTGCCGTCGTACCGACGCACCTTGGCCGACACTCAACGACGCATGCAGGAGTTGCGCGCGACCGACGTATTCAGCCAAGCCGACAACATGGTCGACGAAGCGGTGCGTGTGTCGGAACGTTCGCCCCGGTTCAAGCCCTTTGCGGCCTACGCCGTCTACGTTCGTTATTGGACATCCATGCGCTTCGGCCCGCTGCCGGACGTCGAATCCATTGCGAATGTCGCGATCGACGAGCTGTTGAAGGACGGGACACCCATCGACAAGCTCAAGCTGGCGCAAGCCGCTGAGTCGATTGTCGATGGCAATCTGGCGAAAGCTCGCGAATTCTTGGATGGCCTGAGCGGGAGTGACAACGATCCCGATGTGCTCAGCCTGCGCGGCGAGTTGGAGCTGAGGTCGCGCAACTATGAAAAGGCTGAGCAAGTTTGGACGACGTTTATGAACGTCGCGCCCAGCGCGCAGTCGACTTATGGCTTGGCCCGTGCCGTTTTCGCGCGCAACGACGATAAACGGGCCTTGGAGCTTGCCAACAAGACCATTGAACTGAGCCCCAATCATTTGGATGCTCGGATCCTGATTGCACGCCTCGCCTGGGAGCAGAACGACGAAGCCAAGGCCACTGAAGCGCTCAATTTCGTTGTTTCAAAAGGCAAAGAGGCGAGCCCCGGTGTTTTGGAAGCCACACAGACTTGGCTGGGTAACATTCACCTGAGCCGCGGCCGCATCTCGCAGGCCGAAAAAGCTTACAGCGAGGCGCTCAAGATGAACGGCAGATCCGGCGACGCCTTGCGCGGACTGGGCGACACGCTGTACGCCGCTGGGCGCTACCTAGAAGCGTTGCAACGTTTTGAATCTGCCCTGGAAGTGGATCCCGACAGCCTGCTTGCCGCCGTCGGCATTGGCAAATCGAAGCTCGCTTTGGAGCGACTGGATGAGGCCAAGGGCGATCTATTGAAGCTCTACCAGACTTACCCCAAGGACATGAACGTCGCCTATTGGTACGGCCAGGCGGAAGACGCCTTGGGCAACAAGGATGCCGCGCGCCCGGCCTATCAACGGGCCATTGAGGTGGGCGGCAAGAAGGCAGAATGCGTGAAGGCTTACATTGCCCTCGCTTCACTGCAAAGCCAACTGGGCGATGTTGACGGCGCCGACGCGACCCTTGCCACTGCGCTGCGCGAATTGCCCGAATCGCCCGAGCTGCACAAGGCGCTGGGCAATTTGGCCTTGGATCATGGGCGTTTCGATCCGGCGCTCGCCGAATACCAGAAAGCGCTGGATATGGATCCTCACGACGTTGAAGCGCGCTTCGCCATGGGTACGACCAAACGCCGCATGCGGCTGTTCGACGAGGCGCTTGAGATTTTCAACGGGGTCGCGACGATCGATCCCAACTATCCCGGCTTTGCTCTGGAGCGCGGGTTGCTTTTTGAGGAATGGGGCCGCATTGACGACGCGCTCAAGGAGTACGAGGCGGCACTGGCCAAAGCTCCCAATGATCCGGACGTGATGCTGAGGGTCGGTTGCGCGCGTGTGGCAGCGGGCCACGCCGATGGCGCCGAAGAGATCCTGCGCAAGGTGCAAACCATGCGCGTGCAACCCGGTGAAGCGGCACATTGCTTGGGGCGCGCGCTGCTCTTGAAGAGCGATCTGGGCGAGGCGATGCGCCTGTTGCAGCGCGCGGTCGACATTTCGCCCAAGCGCGCGGAGTACCATTTGTACTTAGGGTGGGCCGCCAATGAAGCGGGGCGGCTTGTGGAAGCGGACGCGGAGATCAGGAAGGCGCTCGATCTCGATCAAGGTTTGGCCGACGCATACTGGCAGCGTGGCGTGCTCAAGCACAAGCAGACGGCGCTCGATAACGCAGTAGACGATTTGAATTATGCGCTGAAGTTGAGCCCTTCGCGCGTGGAAGCGCACGCGGAGCTGGCGGGGGTGTACACCGACATGGGTCAAGAACAGCGCGCGCTCGCGGAATGGGCCCTTGCCACCACCCAGCGGCCCGACAACATGTTGTGGCATTTCCGTTACGGTAAATTGCTGAGCGACAATCAGCGCCCCACTGACGCCGAGACGCAACTGCTCACGTCGATTGAGCTGGCTAAGAAGGAGAGCACGCCGCCGCACTGGTTGTGGGAAGCGCATTTGTACACGGGGCGCGTCATGGGCATGAATCCCAAGGCCGTTGAGCACTGGTTGACGTTCCTCAGTCAGGCCCCGGCCTCATCCCCCTATGTCGGTGAAGCCAAAGAGGCACTCAAGCGCTTGGGTCACCCGGTGAAAGATTAGCTAACCCCGCGTAGTCTCCTGGCTTTTCCTGATTCAGAAGAGGTGAGAAATCACGCTTTACCGGCGTTCAGAACGGCGCGACAGTACCCGCATGGAATCCGCACCGCTCTCATTAGATCTGCGCATGGAGAAGAAACGCCGCCGTACCAAGGTCGGCATTAGCTGTATCGTCGCCGGGGTTTTGCTCTTAGGCGTCGGGGCTTTCGGCATGATGAGCAGCGGTGCTGCCGTGCTCGGGGTCTGGGGGCTGATCATGGGGGTGTTGTTGATCGGAACCGGCGCTTTTACGCTCCGTCGAGCGGCGACCAGCCGCTGGTAAGCCACCAGGCGCTGTAAGAGTTGACGCCGCGACCAGCCGTTGTTGAACGCGGGCGGTGCCCCGCCGCATCAAAATGCTGAAATCCTGCGCGACTTGCCTTGAGGCTCGCTCGCGACTAAGCCTTGCAAGCTTTTTTTAACCGGCAATAAGCCGATTCAACCCCTGAGGTCTACTGTGTCAAAAACCGTATTGCTCGCTACTGAAAAGGCTTTTTCCGCCAGCGCCCGTGATCACGTCGTTACCATCATCAAGGATGCCGGTTACGCGCCTGTTGTGCTTGAGAATTACAAGGGCAAGGCCCCGCTCATCGAAGCGATCGCCAAGGCGGACGCGGTGATCTTTCGCAGCGATATCATCGATGCTGAGGTGCTCGACGCCGCCAAGAACCTCAAGCTCGCCGTACGCGCCGGTGCCGGTTACGACAACATCGACATTGCGGCTGCCAAGGCCAAGAACATCGCGGTCATGAACACGCCTGGCCAGAACGCCAATGCGGTTGCCGAGCTGGTGTTCGGCATGTTGGTGTATCTCGCGCGCGGTAAGTTCGACGGCAAGACCGGCAGTGAGTTGCGGGGCAAGACGTTGGGCTTGCACGCCTTCGGTATGGTCGGTCGCGCGGTGGCCACGATCGCCAAAGGCTTTGGCATGCACGTCTACGCCTTCGACCCCTTCGTGAAGCCAGAAGTTCTCGAAGCCGCCGGCGTCGAAGCGGTCGACTCGGTCGAAGACCTGTACAGCAAGAGCCAGTACCTCTCGCTGCACATCCCCGCCACCGCTGAGACCAAGGGAAGCATCGGCAAGAAATTGCTCAGTGCGATGCCCAAGGGCGCCACGCTGATCAACACCGCCCGCAAGGAAGTGATCAACGAGGCGGAGCTGCTCGAAGTATTCGAGGCGCGCCCGGATTTCCGTTACGTGAGCGACATCGCGCCGAGCGACGCTACTGCCGCCGTGCTGAAAGAGAAGTTCGAAAAGCGCGTCTACCTGACGCCCGCCAAGATGGGCGCCCAAACAGAAGAAGCCAACGTCAACGCCGGCCTCGCCGCCGCCCGTCAAATCGTCGGCTTCTTCGAGCGCAACGAGCGCAACTTCATCGTCAACGGCGTGTAGCCGCGTGCCGGCCAAATAGGGCGAACTAATT
>DATJEQ010000379.1:0-7097 GCA_035496495.1 Polyangiaceae bacterium | reverse complement strand
GGCAGCTCCGCGGGCAGCACCGCGACAGCTCAAGGAGGCACAAACCCCATGGGGCCAGCCGCCACAGGGGGTTCGACCAGCGGCAACATGGGAGGATCTGCTCCTGGTGGTGGCGCCCCCAATGCTGGCGGCCCTAATGCTGGCACGATTACCACAACCGGTGGCAGCGGCACGGGCGGTGCGCAGGGTTCAAACAACCCGAGTGATCCTTACGCCGGCTCCGACGCGTCCGCAACGATCCCCACGCCCGACGCGAGTCAGCCCGTAGCCGGCAATTATTGGCAGCCCGCAGCAGGCCTCACCTGGCAGTGGCAGCTTTCAGAAAGTGTCACCCAGATTTTGCCGGTGGACGTGTACGACATTGACTGGGAATCCGACGCGGCTAGCGTCGCCGCGCTACACGCACAGGGCATTAAAGTGATCTGTTACGTGAGCGTCGGCAGCTGGGAAGATTATCGCCCCGACGCCGCCGACTTTCCGGCAGCAGTGATCGGCAACGACTACGTGGGCTGGCCAGGTGAGAAGCATGTCGACATTCGCGCCAGCGCGCTGCGCAACATCATGCTCGCGCGATTCGACGTCTGTCAGCAGAAGGGCTTCGACGCGATCGAGCCGGATAACATGGATGTTTTCGAACTCGGCACGGATTCAGGCTTTCCCCTCACCGAACAGGACGGGATCGATTACGCGCTGTGGATGGCCGACCAGGCGCACGCCCGCGGCCTGGGCATTGGGCAGAAAAACGCGGCCAGCATCACCGCTCAGATCCAAGGCCAATACCAGTGGGCGCTGACCGAAAGCTGCTACTCAGACGGCAATTGGTGCGGCGACGTTTCCGCTTATGCAGATGCGAACAAGCCGGTGTTCATGTGCGAGTACGAGGCCGCGTCATTCAACGACGCCTGCGCCGCATGGCAGGGCAACCAATACAGCCCCATTCTCAAAGGAATGGACTTAGACGCGCCGATCACCTTCTGCCCGTAGGGCAGACAGCGACGGGTATTGTGTCCGTGACCAGCGCGCCGCCGTTGCCGCTTTTACTTAGAGCGACTTGAGGAAGGCCACGAGGGCATCGCGATCTGCACTGGGCAGTGCGAGCACTTTGTCCTTCACCGACCCGGCTTCACCACCGTGCCACAACACGGCCTCCAGCAGCGTCGCGGCGCGGCCATCGTGCAGGTAATGGCAAGCACCCATGTTCGGCGCTGGGTTCAGCGTCACGTCGTCTTGGTAGCCCGCGGCCACCTCGTCGCACAGACCGATCGCCCACAGGGGCGGCGTGCGCCACATGGTGGAGCTCGCAACGTATTCGCCAGCGCTGTTGTCCGCCAGATCAGGCCCCATGTCGTGGAGCAGCAGATCGGAGTACGGATGAATCAGTTGGTCACGCATCTCCAAGAACGGCGAGGCGCTACCGGTGTGCTGATTCGGCGAATGGCAGTTCACGCAGCCTACCTGCGCGAACAACTCTTCGCCGCGCATCACCGTTGGGTCGGTCAGGTCGCGGCGTGGAGGCACCGCAAGATCACGGATGTAGGTGACGATCTTGTCCAGATCCGCGTCCGACAACTCGGGAGTCGCGGCGGGCGCAGCGTCGCAACCGGTTTGCATTGGCCCGCAATCGTGACCCGGGAACACGCTCGTGGTCACGCCGATGTCAAAGTTGAGGGCTTCGGCGACCTGGTGGCGGACGCTGGCTTTTGAAGCCTTCCAACCCAAACGCCCGATCTTCATCGTGCCGTCTTCCGGGTCGAACACCAGATTTGGCACACCCTTGATGCCGTTGCCGTCGCAGTCCGTGGGGTCGGCGTGGGCCAGAATGTCAGCCTCTGGAATTGCTTCCAATAGACCCATTCCGATCAGCGGCCGTGCCATGCGCGTCGAGTACGTCGCGGGATCGCCAGCAGTCATGCCACTGAAGACCGTTGACGGCTTCTGCAGGGTGTAAGGGGTACCATCCCCGAACATGCCGTTGACGGCCGTGTACGAGAAGGTGGCTGAGCCTTCGCCTGTCCCGCCGATCGCCTTATCTTGCAGTTGGTGCCCGTAATGCGCGTCGGGAACCGGCCCCCCGTGCGCGTCCACGTCGGTGCCCATCAGCTTCACCACCACAGAGCTGAACGCTTCACCCGCGGTGGCAGGAGGGAAACCGCGGTTGTTGTGAAGGTGACAGCCTTCGCAATCGAGCTGATTGAGCAGCGGCCCCGCGAGGTTCGCGTGCACTGCGTCTTCCGCCGGAGTCAGATCGTTGTTCGCCTCGATGTGCTTGCCGGTGGTGTAGTCCGTGTGGAACAGCCGTCGACCTTGCACGAAGTTCTCGGAGTTCTCCACCAGGATATTGGGAGCCATCTGCGAGTAGTACAGATCGTGGCGCTGGCGCAGGTACGACATTGTGGCCTGACCCCCGGACCACCCTGCCTCGTCGGGGCCCATGCGATTCGGGAAGTCACCCGCGGCGATTGCTTGAGCAACCGGACCGGTGGGCGAACAGTCGTACGGCGCCGGGAAATCGTTCTCGCGCGCAACCGGCACGCTCATCGTGCAATCCTGGTTGTACGGGGTCAGCTTGCCCGACCCCACCACATAACGGAACGAATCTGAATAATAGTTAGCCTGGGTGTAGCAAGCGTTGTCGTAGGGAGGCCCATTGAGCGTGCAGCCACCCTTGATCGGCAGAATGTTGCGCACGTGCGAGAAATCCGTGGGAGGGCCCTCGCCGGTGCCATAGCGCGCCATGAAGATGCCGAACTCGACCTGCAACTGATCCCCCATTTGGATCGGCCGGCCTTCACGTTGGTTGAAGTTGATCGTGTACTCGTAATGCTTGGTGTCGCAGGTCGGCCCATTGGGGTCGTCCATGCAACCAAAGGGCAATACGTCGTTCGAGGCGCCGCCGGCATTACCCGCATAGGTATTGCCGTGGATGCCGCCGTAGTCCTTCCAGAAACGAATGTTGAGATCCGCTCCGCCTTGCTGGGCGCCCGCGTTCGTCTGCTTGCTGTAATATTGGTTCGACGTGGGCAAGAAGGTGACCTTGATGCTGGTCCCGCCGGCAGGAATGCTGTCGTCCAAGATGTAACCAAAGGTTCGACCCTCGAAATAGTGGTCGTGGTAAACGGCGTAGGTGTCTTCCATCTCGTGACGGAAGCGCACGCGACCTGCACCACGAAAGATGATGTGGTTCGTGGCGGGGTCTACGTACGAAATCGGATTCGTGGGTGCCGGGCCAGGAACGAACAACGGCGCATAAGAGACCGCCTGACCGGAGCAAGACCCGAGGTTCGCCATCTCCGTGCCATCGGCACCGGGGCAGGTTGCTGCCGCGCTGGGCGAGCCCGCCTTAAAGTAGTCGTAAATCGCCTGCAGCTCCGCATCCGTAACGATGGTATCCGCGAATGCGGGCATCAGCTTGCCGGCCTCAGGCGAACGGACTTGCGTGGTGAACGCACCGATGTCGCCACCGGTGGGCTTGGAGGCAAACAGGAACAAGTTCGGAACCGCAGGGTTCGCCGACGCCCCGAAGGCGCTGTGGCAGCCGCTGCACGCTTGGAAAAACTTGGCCGGCAGTTGGGCCGCCGTCGTGCTGCCCGCTACGCAGGCCGGAACGACCGGAAGATTCGCCTCGCCGCCCGCGGCCGACATTCCGCCGCTGCCGGGTGCGCCACCGGCCTGAACCACCGCGTCCCCGCCCGAACCCACTGCGCCGCCCTGCCCGATCGGCATTCCGCCGCTGCCAACCGAGGAGGTGCCTCCCGAGGTGCTGCTAGAGCCGCCTTGGCCATTACTATTACTGTTGTTGCCGTTAACAGTCTGGGCACCCGAACCGCCCGACGATGAACTGCCGTCCGCAGCACTCGACCCGCAGGCCGCCACGAGTGAAGCCAGGCCAAGGCCGGCGATACTGTTTATCCAAGCTGCTCGCAAAATTGTGTCACGCATACAAGCCAGCTAGTCTCCACAACGTTCAGAATATTCAGGATATTATTACGTCCCGGCGCTGATTTTTTTCAGGCTACAGCCCTCCTGTTGACCCCAATTGCGAAGCCACTAAAAAAGTGCAGCTTTTCTGCAAATTATTGCACCTACATCGTCCCCTTAGACTGCCTTCAACGGTGGCACGCAAAGATTCACGCCAAGGTCAAAATTTTCGGTGCTCCGGCGAAATTACATCACATTTTCCATGTCTGCTTCAGGCAATCGTGGAAACTAACTCCCTGAGCTGACACTATTCTCACCACTCAGTGCCACCTAGGTTCAGAGCCATTGGACAGGGCCATATTGGATAGGGCCACCTAGGATCAGCCACCACCCACGGAGCACGGCAGTACGCCACAGGATTTGGACCAGCGCGTTTGGTCACCCCAACAGCGGGAGTTACGATGAAAATACTGAAATCACACTCACACTCTCCAATGAGCGGCTTGGCCGCCCTGCTGGCGCTGAGCGTTGCCGCTGGCTGCAGCGGTAAGCTCGATTCCGCCGCTGCGGGTACCGGCACGAACGGCGCGACGGGGCCAGGCGCCACGCCAATGGGTACCGGGGGCACGTCCACCGGTCCCGGCACCATCCCGGGGGCTGGCGGAACCAGCACGATCCCCGTGACGATGAATCCGCCCGATCCAACGATAGCGGGCACCACGCCCATCGATGTGAATCGGGTGCCCATCCATCGTCTCAATCAAGCTGAGTACGACAACACGATGAAGGATCTGTTGGGCGTCACTTCGACCCCAGCCAATTCGTTCATCGCCGACGAAACGGCGTACGGCTTCGACAACATCGCCGAAGCGTTCAACATGACCGACGTTCGCTTCGAGCAATACTACAATGCGGCAGACATGCTGGTGGATACGGTCTTCGCCGACCCGACCCTGACCGCGAAGATCATGACGTGCACGCCCGCTGGCGCAGCCGACACGGCCTGCATCGGTCAGATCATCAGCTCCTTCGGTATGCGCGCTTGGAGGCGTCCGATCACGGCCGCTGAAGTGACGCGCCTCACCCAGGTTGCCACGGATGCAATCGCGCTCGGCACCGACGCCACGGGCGGCGTGAAGCAAGTCGTCAAGACGATGCTCGCCTCGCTGCCGTTCCTCTACCGAGTTGAGATGGACGCGACCCCCAATTCACCCACGGCGCACGCTTTGGATCCGTACGAGTTGGCTTCCAGGTTGTCATACCTGACCTGGAGCTCAATGCCCGACGATATGCTGTTCGGCCTCGCGCAGAATGGCACGCTGGTCAACAACGACGTGTTGTCTGCGCAAGTCGATCGCATGATGGCTGATCCAAAAGCCAATAGCTTCGTGCTCAACTTCGCCGGCCAGTGGTTGGGCATGAGGAAGCTCCTCACCCACGCGGTAGATGCCGGCGCTTACCCCGCTTGGACGCAAGCTCAAGCGACGCAGATGGCCGCGGCCTTGTCCTCGGAAGGGCTCGCCTACTTCAACCAGTTCTTGGCTGGCCCCGCTGGCATGAACGAGTTCCTCACCACCGTACCGAATGCGGCGGATCCCAGCCGCGTCGGGTTCATGGGGCTGAGGGGCTTCTTGACCCTGACCTCATTCCCCTACCGCACGGCACCAACGCTGCGCGGCAAGTGGGTGCTTGAGAACCTGCTGTGCCAGTCGATTCCGGCGCCGCCCGCGAACGTTCCCAAGCTCGATGATCCGGCCGCGCCGACCACGATGGTGCAGTCGGAGAACGTTCGCGTCCGTCTGGAAGCGCATCGGCAGAATCCGATGTGCAACGGCTGCCACTCGACGCTCGACCCCATCGGCATGGGGCTAGAGAACTACGATGGCGTCGGCGAGTACCGAACCACATACGCCAACGGCGATGCGGTCGATCCCTCGGGGCAGTTGCCCGCGCAGTGGAACAACGCAATGTTCAGCAGCTTGCCCGAACTGGCGACGATTCTGTCGTCAGACAGCAAGATGACGGATTGCGCCAGCAAGGAATTGCTGACGTACGCCTTGGGCCGCGGCGTTGTGCCATCGGATGACGGCTACCTGGCGCAGATTCGCAAGGGCTGGAGCGACGCTGGCGTACTGGGCATGAAGAGTCTTATGAAGCAAATTGTACTGAATGACACGTTCAGGTTCCGACGTGGTGAAGGAATGGTGACCCAATGAAGACAAACATCGCACGACGTAAGATGCTCAAGGGTTTGGGCGTCTCTTTGGCGCTGCCCTGGCTTGAGACATTCGCGCCTAAAACCGCCAAGGCTCAGGCTGCAGCCGCTCCAAAGCGCTACATGTCTGTGTACTTCCCGAACGGGACGAGCGACCAATGGTGGTTCCCCTCCAGCACTGGCGCCGGTGCCTCCTGGCAAATGTCGCCAATTCTGGAACCCCTCACTCCACTCAAGCAGTACGTCACCGCCATCAAGGGCATCGGCAACTACAGCCCATTCGGTGGTCACATTGAGCCCAGCCACGGTCACAATTCGGCATCGATATGGACGGGTGTAAAGGCCAACGGCCCCAACAACGATAACAACGGCATCTCGGTCGATCAGGTGATCGGCAATCAGCTGGTGGCGGCCAACGGCGGTACCCTGCCGACCCCGCTACACTCGTTGCAGCTCGGTGTATCGACAATCGACGGCTCGCCCGACGGCATCCCCCCCCAGCACTCGCACAGCGCTTCTTGGAAGTCGCCCAGCGAGCCGCTGTACAAGATCGTGAGCCCGCAAGCGGCGTTTGATCGCATCGTCGGTGGCGGGCTGCCTATGCCCACGATGGGTGGCAACATGGGGGCAACCCCTGATCCAGCCGCGGAAATGCGCCGTGCACTCAAGAAGAGCGCGCTGGATTACATCATGGAGCAAGCGACCGGCCTGCAGACGTTGCTGAGCACTACGGATCAAGCCAAGGTGCAGCAGTTCCTGGATTCGGTGCGCACGCTGGAAATGCGCGTCGCCGATCCATCAATGCCGGGTACAAGCTTGATGTGCAGCGCAGTGACGCGGCCCCAAGACAACTACGGCGTGGGCATGGAGACCACGCCCGATGGTTCGCCTTACAACCGAGGCAATCACGTCACGCTGATGACTGATCTTTTGGTCATGGCGGTGCAGTGCGACATCACCCGCG
>DATJEQ010000378.1:0-12535 GCA_035496495.1 Polyangiaceae bacterium | reverse complement strand
GAGTGCCCTCCATCACATCCCAACCGAGATTGAGGTCGCCCACCCCCGCAGGTGAAATGTCAACTTCCTCCCAGGCATTCTGGCCAACATCGCCGATGTACATATCGCCATTCATGCGATCGAAGGTCCAACGCCACGGATTGCGCACGCCGTAGATCCAAATGCGGGCATCCATGTAACCCGGGTTGCCCGGAGCTGCCATGCCCGTCACTGGATCCACGCGAAGTATCGATCCCAGCGGTTCGCTCGTGTTCTGCCCGTTACCGCTGGGATCGTCCTGGTTGCCGCCGTCGCCGTAACTGACGTAGAGGCAACCGTCGGTGCCGAAGTTGATCATGCCGCCGTTGTGATTGTCGGCAGGCTTGTGCACCGTGAAGAGCGTCTGTAGCGATGCCTTGTCCGCCACATCCGGATCCGCGGCGGATACGTTCCCCATGGCCAGCACTGAATCGATGGGGTTACCGTCAATGCTGTAGAACAGCCAGAACTTGCCCGTGGTGTCGTACGCGGGATCGAAGGCCACCCCAAGTAATCCGGGTTCGCTCTCGCCGCCGCTGCTGGCGACGGTATCGGTGAGGTCCAGGAAGGGAGTGGGCAGCAGCGCACCATCCTTGATGATGTGGATGAGGCCGCGGCGCGTATTCACGAACAGCCGATGGGTGTCTCCGGGAGGCGAGGTTAGGAACAGCGGATTGCTGATCTGATTGGCCATGATGATCTGCGTCGTCTTCAGGGCTGGAGGTGCGGCACCCGGGCAGGTGTTACCCGGAGTCATGTTCACAACGGGCATGCCGCAGGTGCTCGGAATCACCGCCATGCCGCCTGTGCCACCGCCGCCAGCTGGAACGCCGCCGGAGCCGCCCGTGTTGGTCATGGCGCCGCCGGAGCCGCCCGTGTTGTTCATGGTGCCGCCGGTGTTGCTCCCAGCGTTATTCGCAGTGCCGCCGGAGCCGCCCGTGTTGCTCATGGTGCCACCGGTGTTGTTCCCAGCGTTATTCGCAGTGCCGCCGGTTGAGGCCATTGTGCCGCCGGTATTCATGCCGTTCGCATTGCCGCCCGACGGGTTGCCCGTACCACCGGTCTGAATCGGCGCGCCGCCCCCGCTTGTTGGGGTTCCACCTGAACCTGTGCCAGTGCCTCCCGATGAGCTGCAGGCCGCGAGCACGAACAGGCTGGAATAGACGACTAAACGAACATTCATTGCGTTCCTCCGAATAGACAGTGCAGCACTAAGTAAAAGGACGGTTATGGTCCGGCTTCGATCTTGTAAATGCCGTTGTTGAGCGTGGTGATGTACAGTTCGCCAGCGCCATCTTGACCGAATCCGGTGGGGCCGCTGGCGTTGCTCAAGTCCGTCGTAATATCGTAATCATCGCAGATCTGAGCGTTGCCGCCCATCTCGCCCGTGTAGGTGAGGCTCCAGTATTTGCTCTTCTTGTAATCGCCATAGATGTACCGCCCGACCAATCCGGGGATCGCAGAGCCACGGTACACATACCCTCCAGTGATCGACTGCGCGGTGTTGTGATCGTATTCCTTGACGGGCGGTCGCATCCCAGTTGTTGCACCGTCACCGTGCATGTGGGTGCCTTCTAGTATGGCCCAACCGTAATTAATGTCGCCCATGCCGGCTGGGGAGATATCGACCTCTTCCCAGTTATTCTGACCCACATCCGCGACGTACATGTCGCCGTTCATGCGATCAAAACTCCAACGCCAGGGGTTGCGCACGCCGTAGATCCAAATACGAGGCTCCATGTAACCGGGGTTGCCGGGAGCAGCGTTGCCGGTGGCTGGGTCGACGCGCAGAATCGAACCGAGCGGCTCGGTCGTGTTCTGCCCGTTGCCACTCATGAAAGGTGGCCCGTGGTTGTCGTCGCCGTCGCCGCCATCGCCGTAGGTGACGAACAGGCAGCCGTCGGTGCCGAAATTGATCATGCCGCCGTTGTGGTTGTCAGCGGGCTTACCCACGGTGAGCAGCGTGGTGAGAGACGCTTTGTCTGCTAAATCCGGATTGGCAGCAGACACATTCCCAACCGCGAGGATCGAATTGATCGCGCCTTGCAAGCCTTGCAGATTATCTGCCGTCCCATCAACACTGTAGAAGATCCAGAATTTACCGGTGGTGTCGTACGCTGGATCGAAGGCCAAGCCGAGCAAACCGGGCTCGCTCTCGCCGTTACCACTGGTGACGATGTCGGTGATGTCCAAGAATGGATCAGGCAGCAGAGCGCCGTCTTTGATGATGTGGATCTTACCAGCGCGTGTGATCACGAACTGCCGGTGCATGTCACCCGGAGGCGAGGTGAGTAGCAGCGGATTGCTGATTTGATCCGGCATGATGATCTGCGTGGCTTTGAGCGCAGGCGGCGGAGTGTTCGCGCACGTGCCGCGTGGGCCCATGTCCACGGCCACCGGCATTCCACACGTACTCGGGATTACAGCCATGCCGCCGCTGCCGCCGGTCCCAGAGGGAACACCGCCGCTGCCGCCATTACTCGCGGGGGTACCGCCGGTTCCGCCGTTGTTGGGCGCGCCGCCCGCCGGATTCGTTCCGCCGCCGCCGGGCGTTCCGCCAGTGCCACCGGGTGTGGATGTGTTTCCGCCCACTGACCCCGTCGTTCCGCCGTTGCCAATACTGGTGCCGCCGGAAGGATTGTTTGTGCCACCGATTGGAGTGGCTGAACTGCCTCCGGCTGACGCTCCTCCCGCACCGGTGCCGTTGCCCCCAGAGGAGCTACAGGCTGCAAGGACGAACAAGCTGGAACAGGCGACTAAGCGAGCTTTCATTTACTTCCTCCGCGCACCGACCTGCCAGGCTACCCTGGAAAAGCCGCGACATTTGAGTGACCGCAATTATACGCAATTTGCGGGGCCGGCGAGGTTAAACCCATGAAGCCGGCCCCGAGGTGGGGCCGACGGCCAAACGCCGCCAAATATGGGGTGTCCAGCTCGAGCTGGATTCAGTTTCACACCGCTCCGAAGTGCGCTTTGGCCTTCCGTACCATCAAAAAGATGCGGCAGCGCTGCATCAAAACCGGCTTGAGGGGATCCAGCTCGCCCGAGCGCGACATTGCTGTCAGCGAGTGCCAACGAGCAAGCTGGCACAACTATCCTTGCTTCATCTTATTACTCGGGGAAGTGGTGGCACGACGGCTGGCATCGTTGTTGCACCGCATTGAGATACATGTCGATAGCGGCGCACCGTTTGCGGCACAGGGGGTTTGATGGTCGGGGGCTGAAGGCAATCGCGCTGGGATTGTGTTTGTTCGGGTGCTCTTCGAGCATGACCGCCTCTGATTCTGGCAGCACCTTGGCGCCGGCCGGTCATAACAACTTCGGTTCAGGTGGTACGACAACTGCGACGGGAGGCACAAGTGCCGGCGCATTCGCACCGGGTGGAGTGCCTGTCGAAAACCCTGGGTCCTCCGCATCCGGCGGCGCGGCTTCGGGAATGACCGCAGAGCCGCCGCCTCCGCCGGAGCAAGAGATCGAGAAGAGCTTTCAAGTTCCCGTCGCAACGGGTCGCTATGTGTGGTCGGCGAATCCCAGCAGCGGCTTGGTCGCCGTCGTCGACGCGCATTCATTGGAAGTGCGCGTGCTGCAAGCGGGGCTGAAGCCAACTTATTTGGCGGCAGTACCTCGGGACGCCGGGCATAGCGGGGCCATCGTGATCAATGTCGGCAGTGACGACGCCACGTTCTTCGATGCGGTCGAGGGGGGCGGTGTGACCAGCCACACGCTGGCAATTCAATCCGGAGCGAATGCTTGGGCTGTGAGCAAGAGCGGTCATTGGGCGATTGCGTGGACAGACGCAACCCAGGTAGCCAATCTGGATCCAACGGAAGCGTTTCAAGACATCGCTGTGTTGGATCTGTCGGTCGACCCTCCGGCGGTAACGCGCTTGAACGTGGGTTATCGTCCCACGCAGATTGTCTTCGACGCCGACGAACAGCACGCCTACGCCGTGACAGAGCCTTCTATCTCAGCCATCTCGCTGGGAAGTGCCCCGCAGGTTGACCGCGACTACGAGTTCGCGGGCGCTAGTGACCAGGCGGACCGAGATGTGTCGATCACTCCCGACGGTTCAATGGCCCTGATTCGCGTGGGGGAAATCCCACAGCTCACCTTGTTATCACTGCAAAGCGGCGAGGAAACCGTGCTCGACTTGCCTTCGGCCGTCACGGATTTGGATCTGGCATCGGGTGGGGCCTCCGCGATTGCCGTGTTGCGCGTCACTTCGCAGGTTGCGCTGTTCGACATTGCCAAGGCGTTCGCAGACCCAACACAAGTGAAAGTGCTCACGCTTGCCGACGCCGCGGCCGGCAGCGTCAGCGTTTCTCTCGATGGGGATCAGGCGTTCTTGTTCACCAACGCCATGGACAGCGATAAGCTGTCAATTCTCAGTTTGCAGGATGACAGTGCGCGCAGTGTTTCGTTGAAGGCTCCTGTGCGCGCCGTGTTCTCGTCGCCGGATGGAGCGCATGCGATCGCGCTGTTGCAGCCCGGGGTGGGCAGCTCACGCGCTGGCGCATTCGCGGTGGTGCCCGCGCTGGACCGCCTTTCACCCCGCATTCAAGGCACCGACGCGCCGCCCATCGCAGTGGCTATGGTGTCGAGTCCAGTGCAGCGCGGCCTCATCACCGTGGGGAATACAGCCACCGGGCTGTACGGAGTGTATGTCGTGAAGTTGCCGGAATTACAAGTAGATTTCGAGCGTCTGCTGAGCCCACCGATCGCTACCGGCATTCTCGCCGACGAAGGCGTCGGGTTCGTCGCGCAGCAGCACCCTGAAGGTCGCATCAGCTTCATCGATTTGGAATCGGGCACTGTGCGCACGCTGACTGGGTTCGAATTGGGAGCGCAGGTGATCGGTGGCTGAGGCAGCGACGCGCAAAGCACACCACAGGAGATCGCAGGGCGCAATATTGGGTGCCTCGGTGTTGCCCCTTGTTTTGACTGCGGTGTCGTGCGCCAGCAGCGACAAGGCCACCGCCGCTGAAAGGAACGATTCTGTTCCCACCGTTGGCGCCGGCGGCACATCGTCGGGTGCGACAAATTCAGGTGCCGGTGGCGCCGCGAACGTGCCCGCGGAACGCGAGTTGGAGAACAGCTTTCTGGCTCCGGCGATCAGCGGCAAGCGGGTGTTCAGCGTGAACCCCAGTACCGGCAGGGTTGCGATCATCAACACGGACACCCTGCAGATCGCTCTGACAAACGCAGGATTTGGCCCAACGCAGGTGGTGGCGTTGCCCCGTGCTGGCGGATTGGATCGGGCGCTGGTGCTCAATTCTGGCGGTAACGATGCTTCGTACCTTGAGGTCGACGACCAAGGGGTGATCACCTCCAAGCGCATCGCGACGCATCCGGGAGCGAACAGTGTCAGCGTCAGCGAAGACGGCCAATGGGCGCTGGTGTGGACGGATTACCGCAAGATCATGGCGGTGGATCCCACGGATGGCTTCCAAGACGTCACGATGATCCGCCTTGCAACCGCGGAGCCCACGCGGCTGACCGTCGGCTTTCGCCCGGTGGTGGTGGCGTTGAACGGATCGCGAGGGGTCGCATACATTGCTTCAGAGCCGGGAATCGATGTGGTGGAATTGGGAGGGACCAAACCCGTCATCAGTCATTCGATCAGTTTCGATCAGGCTACCAATTCCGATCAACTGGCCCAAGCGACCGTGGAGCCATCGGATGTGAGTTTCACGACGGACACGCGTTTTGCTTTTGTTCGCTACCAGAACTCGGCGCAGCTCTCGGTGCTGTCTCTACAGGCCGAAACTTGGACCACGGTGCCGATGGACGGCGTAGTGACGGATCTGGATCTGAGCGAAGACGGCTCAACGGCAGTCGCAGTCGTGCGTGACTTGACGCCGCCTTTGCCTGCGGTTGCCGATATTGCGGAACCCAGTACCCACGCTGTCAATCTCCCACCGGTGTTCAATGCTGTTGACGGTTCGGCTGCGGACGCGGCAGCCGCCGATGCCGGGGTGACCGGCGTCCCATCTGATGCTGCTGTTACAGATAGCGGCGTTATCGCGCCTGCCGATGGTTCCGTCAGCCCGCCGGCGCCCGTGGACGGTGGGCTCGCTTCGGACGCCGGCTCCGACGCGGCATCTGACGCTGCGCTGCCGCCGCCTATGGCAATTCCCGGATCAGAGGTTGCGATCTTTCACCTGACGGCTCATCCGACGTTGACTAGGCCGCAAATCATTCACATTGCTGATGAAGTCTTTGGCAGTGTGAGCGTCGCGCGCGATGCCAGTGTGCTGGCGCTTTACACCAACGCGATCGAGACAGATCACGTCGTTATCCTCAATCCCACGGACGGCACGCACCGCACGGTGAGCGTGAAGAGCCCGGTCATGGCGGTGGTGATTTCGGACGACGCGCAGCACGCGATTTCGTTGCAGGGGCCGGCGGCGGGAGCGGTTGTGGCCACGAAAAAAGGGGCTTTTAGCTTGATCCCGCTGAAGGTCGATCGCGCCCCCAAGATTGTTGCCACAGACGCGGCCCCGGTCAGTCTTGCCATCCTGCCCGGCTCGCCCAGCGCTTCAGCGTTGGTCACGACCAGTGACGTGAACAGCGGGCAATTCTCGACTTACTCGATTGGTTTCCCCGCTCTCACCGCGGACTCAATCCGGCTTGCGAGCGAACCGCTGGCCACCGGCATCGTTGCTCAGACCGATCTGGGATTTGTCGCGCAGAAGCACCCCGAGGGTCGACTGACGCTGATCAATTTGCAAACAGGCACACCGCGAACCCTCACGGGCTTTGAACTCGCGGCAAAGGTGGTGGAATGATGAGACGCATGGGCCAAAATGGGGCGGGAAGGCGCCAATTCTTAGCTGCGCTGACGCTGAGCGTCGCGGGCTTGCCAGTGATGGCAGGTTGCGGCGGCCGCGACAGCAAGTGGGATGCAGAGCCGATTTCAGCGAGCGACTTGAAAGTCGTTGCCCTGTCGGATTCGGTGGTGGTTGCCGACCCCGCGCTGAATCGGGTGCTGGTCTTAGCGGGCAGCAGCAGGGGCGAGCTGCAGCTGAGCAACGCGCCGATCGGCCAAGGCCTGCTGAGCTTGTGGGCCGTGCCGGGAGCTGATCGGGTGTTGGCCCTGAGTGCTGGGGTGCAGCCTCGCCTGCGTTCCAGCGACGAGAAGGCGAGCCTCACGGTTGTTTCCGGCGGCCTGAGCGCGAAGGTCGTGGCGCGCTATGAGCTGGAGCAAGCATTTTCAAAGATCACGGTGGATCCACAAGGTCAGTGGGTGGTGCTTGCCGGCGACGATAAAGCTAGCGGCAACAGCGGCGCGGTGGTCAATCCCAACGAGTTGGTGCTGATTGATATCAGCGATCGGCGATTCGTTCCCGTGCGCAAAACATTGGCCAGCTTCGGCAGTCAGCCACTGCGCTACACCTTTACTGGCGAGCTGCATTTCCCCGATGGAACCAGCGGCCGGCTCTTGTTGGTGGAAACAGAGCGCGATCTAACAGTGATCAATCTCGCCAATCCAGAGGCCAACGAGATCACGGTGCAGTTCCAAAAGACACAGGGCGACCAAGTCGCGAAACCCGCGGGCCTGAGCTATCACGATTCAACGGATGTTTCGGCGACGCAGATCGCGGTGCGTTTCGAGGGCCAAAGCGACGTCATTCTGATCGACATGATCGCCGACGACACTCAGACGCACCCATTCAAGCTGCTGCCGCAATTGGTGGATGCGGGGGGTATTCCTTCGGCGTTGGAGCTGGTGAACACCGATCAGGGCGTGCGCTTGGCCGCACTGTTGCCCACAACCAGTCGCGCCGCTTTGATCGATCCCCAGACGACAATTGCCCAATTCATCGATCTGGCTGCTCCTTACACCCAATTCACGCTCACCACACCAGAGGGCACTGCGGGCGCCGATGAAGCGCTGCTGTGGGGAGCCAACGTGACCAACGTCGCGTTCTGGGCATTGGGGCAAACGGGCGAGCAGGCCTTTCGCAGCATTGAAAGTCTCGAATTGCAGACCGGCGTGGGCGACGTGGTGGAGATGCCGGGCAGCAGCCGGCGGCGCTTGTTACAGGCGGCCAGCGGAGGTCAGTTCTTCGTGCTCGATTTGGATCGGCGGCAGGCATTCCCGATGTCGACTCAGTTCGGTCACGTCCAGCTCTCGGTTTCGCCTGACGGCAAGCGCGCCTGGGCCTTCGAGCACGGGGCGCTGGATTTCGGCATGATTGATTTAGAGACGATGCACGTCACTGCGTTGCGCGTGGATCGTCCGGTCGATCGGGTGTTCGACATCCAGCAGCCGGGCAACCACTCGCTGGCGATCGCGTTGCACGCGCAAGGAGACTTGGCTGCAACGACGCTGGATGGGCACAACCCAGATTCAACCCTGAGTCGTTTTTACGGCGGGCTCTTGTTGGGAGGCTTGCAATGATTCGCTCGCGACAAAGCTCGCGCCTGTCAGCGCTCTTCGCATTCGCTGCGCTGGGCTTGGTTGAAATGTTCCCCGTGTGTCAGGCGCAGGCGCAGGAAGGGGCCACAGCAGGGCCCGCACCGGCATCACAACCGCCCAGCTCCGAGGTCGCGGCCCCAGCGCCGGCTGCTGCATCGAGCCCAGAGGTCACACCAGCCGCCGCGCCCGCAACGCCGACCACAACGCCAACGTCGCAACCTACGGACGCAAAGCCCGCTGGCTCAGGCCAACAAACGCAATCTTTGTGGGTGCTGAGCCAGACAAAACCAGGGCCAGCAAGGGCGCCAACTGAGGCGCCAACTGAGGCGATAGACCCGGAGCAACAAGAGCCGGCACAAATCCCCGCGACGCTCGACCACTTGGGGAACTTCCAAGATCATTGGCTGCTGTTCGTACACCTGCGCGGCATGTGGATTTCGGATGCCGCGCTCGATCCATTCGCCGACCAAGATTTCATCGGTGCTTTTGGCTTGGGCGGATCTCGAACGTTGTTTTCAGACGGCCAGTGGTCGCTCGCGGTGACGGCTTTGGCCGAAGCCGGTTCGACAAAAGCGTCCGTGCGCGGGTCGAGCAGCGAACTCGATCTGGCGAGACTCGAAGGCGGGCCTGAGCTGCGGATGCATTGGATTCCGCGCTCATATGTGTTCGTGCGAGCCCTTCCCGGTGTGTTGAGTGCACATGCCTCGCTCGACGATGTGACGGTTGGCGGCACGCTGGAAGATAACAAGGTCGCCTTCGCGGGTGATCTGGGCGCAGGCCTCGCGTTCACCTTTGGCGGCAAGAGCAGCGGGGAAGGGCACGGAGTCCGCTTTTGGGTTGCGGCGGAAGGTGGTTATGGCATTGGATCTATTCATGATTTCAGCCTAACCCCGAAGAACGCTGGGGCCGCACCCGCGCGCTTTCAGGCGCAACACTTGGATGCGCCCTCACTCAACGGGCCGTTGATGAGGCTGACCGCCGCAGTGAGTTTCTAGCCAGCGATCAACCGGTCGTTCCGAGGCCCGTCGCGATGCCTTCAATACTGGAGACGATCGCGCGCTCGTACAGATCCAACCCGGCCTCAGTTTCCGTGGCCGAGCGCTGGCGATAGTCCGAGAGCAACAACACTTGGATGTAGTTGAGCGGATCGAGGTACGGCTCTTTCAGATCGATGGAGCGACCGAGCGGCTTATCTTCCGTGCGCTCAAGCAAACCATGCCCGGTGACGCGCTCCAGCTGCTTGCAGGTGCGGTTGTACTCCGCTTCGATCTGAGCAAGGATTTGTTCTGCCGGCTCTTGGGGTGACGCCAATTTCTTCACGTAGTAGCGCGCGATATCCAGATCCGTCTGCCGCAACGCGATCTCGCTGTTGCTAAGGATGCTGCGGAAGAACGACCAACCGACGTACATGCTGCGCAGGAATTGCAAGTGCTCTTCCGCGTCACCGCCTTGGCTCATGTAGCGCTCAAGGCCTGACCCCAAGCCGTACCAACCGGGCAGAATTTGCCGGGATTGGAACCAGCGAAAGACCCAAGGAATAGCCCGCAGATCTTTGACCGACTCGGCCAACCTGCGTCGCGTGGGCCTCGATCCAATCTTCACCAGCTCAACTTCTTTGGGTGTGACTTGTTCGAAATAAGCAATGAAGTGCGGATCTTCGTGAACGAGGGCCGCGTACGCCGCGCGCGAATGCTGCGCTATCTGTTCGGCTGCAGTCATCCACACCGGCTCGGGCATGGCGGTGTGAGTCAAGCGCTTGGTCCACAGCGCGGTGACGGTGTTCTCGAAATGCTGCTCGGCGATGTCTTCGATCGAATAGTGACGCGCCAGCACCTCACCCTGTTCGGTCAAGTCGTGGCCGTGGCGGTTGGCACCGGGAGGTAAGGCCATCACTGCGCGTGTGGTGGGCCCACCGCCGCGCCCGATGCTACCCCCGCGCCCGTGGAAGAAGCGCACCTTGATGTTGTGCTTCTCTGCCACCTGCAGCAACGCCAGCTGCGCCTTATACACCGCCCAATTCGACGCGAAGTAGCCGCCGTCTTTGCTGCTGTCGGAGTAGCCCAACATGATCAACTGATGCCGACCGCGGGCCTCGAGCTGCGCGGCATAAGCGGGGTTGGTGAACAGTGCCTCCATCACCGAGGGAGCTTGTTGCAAATCGATGATGGTTTCGAACAATGGCACCAAATCCATGGTGCTCTGAGCGGCGCCGCCATTTTGGGTGAACAGCGCCTGTGTCTTGAACAGCAGCAGCCCCGAAAGCACATCTTCCGGTGAACTCGTCATGGTGACGATCAGATTGCTCACGGAATCCGCCCCCAGCGTACGCTGTGCTTTGAACGCCAAACCGAGCATGCGCAGCAGACGCACAACGCTGGTGTTCTCTTGCATGCTCTCGGGGAAATCGGCTTCCGCCTGAAACTTGGGAGCTGCAAGTGACGGAATGGTCGTGATGCACTCAGTCAGCCGAGCGACCCGCTCTTGACTGGGCATTTCGCTCCAAGCCTTCGCCGCGTCGCCGGGCAGAGCGCCACTTGCCGAAAGAAGGTGCACCACCGTGGCGCGGAATATTTCAGCATCCTCCCGCAAATCCAGGGAAGCGCCATGGAAACCGTAGATGTCGACTTTGCGGCGAACGGCGGCCAGATCTTGCGCAGCGCTGCGATGATATCCGGAAGCCTGCAGGCTATCGCTGACCAGATCCAATTCGCGGATCAGCTCAGCAGGGGAGTTGTAGCTGAACTCCACCTTGGCTCCGTCCAGGCCGCTGAGATCGGCGCGTCGGCTCAGCCTTTCGGCCATCATGCGCAGTTTGAGTCGGTAAGGCTCGCGAATCTTCACGCGCTCGGGGCTGCGGAAACTTGCGACTCCGGCACTGCGCAATACGGTGATGTCTTCGTCGATGCTCTCATTGAGCGCCGGCAGAGGCGGCGCGCGATACGCCGCGTGGCTGAAAGTGGGCGCCACTGAGCGCAAATCCTCTGCGTATTTCCGCAGCACCGCGCGGTGTTGTTTGAGCAACGCCTCTTCGAAAACATCCGGCGTGACGTGAGGATTGCCATCCATATCGCCGCCCACCCAGCTGCCCAAGTACAAGCGCGGGCGGTGCGGCTCGGGCAACGGACGCCCGGTGCGGAACCAATAGGTGTGCTCCAGGCGCTGATGGAATTTTGCCAGTGCGTTGTACACCGTACGATTGAAAAAGGTCAGCGTGTGTTCGATCTCGTCGGAAACTTGCGGGCGCTCCCAGCGACTGAACTGCGTCGCCCACAGCACCTCAATCTTTTCCGTCAGCCGCTCGAGCAGATCCATCTGCTCCAGCGCGGTCATGGAGGTGTTGCGGCGCAGCTGCTTCAAGATTGAGTAGATATCTTCTTGGTGGGCCAATACCCGCTGGCGCACGATCTTCGTGGGGTGCGCGGTGGCAACCAAGCGCACATTGGAAATCGTGATGTTATCCAACGCCTCGGGGGTGGGTGTGATGCGCGAGAGGTGGGAGACGGCGGCATCCAGCGTGCGCTCGTTGCCCTGATAATGAAACCCCTCCGCGATATTGCACAGCGTCAGGAACAGATGAAATGCGCCGGCGGCATCAGTGAGCCAGATCAGCGCGTCGTGCGCCGTGCGCCCCGCAAGTGCTTGGCCAATGATGGCATCCAACTCGCCCCAAGCCGGGCCACCTGGTTCGCGTCGCCCGCTGCGCGCCACTTGGCGCAGCGATTCAATGGAACGATAGAAATCTGTTCCGGCATGCTCGACCAGCACTTGACCGAGCAGCGACCCTAATAACCGTACGTCTTCGCTCAGCGCGTCGTCGGCTGGAGGCAAGGCGGCTTCAGCGCGCGCACTGCGGGGAGCCACCTCGACGCGCGGAAGCCTGGCGCGCAGCGCGTTGATGATCGCCGTGTGACTGAGCGGCTTGATGCTCGAATCGCTGCCTGGGCGCAGCAACCAGTCGAACCGCCAGGAACTGCCCGCGGGGGCTTGTTGGTCGTTCACGGCGTAAAGTTAGGAAACCTAGTGTGCTGAAGTCACGAACAATGCGACACCCCGACCGGACGCCGCCCGAATCGGCACTAATCCCCCGTTGCCGGC
>DATJEQ010000377.1:0-3016 GCA_035496495.1 Polyangiaceae bacterium | reverse complement strand
ACGTCTTGTGGTCGTGACTGATTGCAGCTCATTGCCATTCTCCTCAAGCGGAATGGGCCTCGCGCGGCGTCGACTTTGAATCGCGACGCGGCGCACCGTTACCCGGGGCGTCCTCCTTGGGCACGAAATCCCGGATCTGCATTTCACCGCCGACCGGAATTGCCTCGAGCTTGACGTTCAACGAGCCGTCGGCATTCTGGAACGCGATACCAATCTTGGTCCAGTAATTGCGCCCACTGCGCTCGCTGATGACGTACACTAACTTCACTTTGTTATTTTCCATTTTACTACTCCATACTTTCTGTTTCGGATTGCGACGCCTGGGGCAGAACGCTGAATTGTGTGCTGCACCAAGCGTCGCACTGAGCCCTCATTGCGAGCGGCGTGCCGAGTGCTAACTGCTTGATTTCAGGGGAGTTGGCGCTGGCGACTGCGCGGATCGCCAGCCGGGTCGCCACATTTCGCGGGGGCAGGGCACCGGCTTTGATACAAGGCGCGCATGCGGCGACGGGCATTCTTGGAGAGAGCGGCAATTGTCGGCGGATCGTTGGCGCTTGGCCCCCTCGCTCAGGCCAGCAGTGACGATCAATCTCCGAACAGTTGGACCGCGAAGCCCCCAGCCGAATTCGAGCCGCTGCAGCGGCCCGGAACGGTGATCAAAGTCGACAAGGGCACGGACTTCGCTTCCTTGATGCAGCCCAATCTGCTGTGGCCCAAAGCGGAAGTTGCCAGGCTGCTACTCGAACGCGCGTTGATGGAACTCACCGGCGCGCCCAACTTGACGGCTGCGCTCGGCAAATTCATTCACCCGGATGACGTTGTGGCGCTCAAGGTCAATGGCCTTGCCGGTGAGAAAGGGCAAACAGCAGCAGTCAATTTTGAATTGATCGAGCCGGTGGTAACCGGGCTCATCGCATTGGGAGTGAAACCCGAGCGCATCACTGTTTTCGAGCAATGGGCTTCTTTTCTCATGGGCACCCGGGTCGGCGTCGCGGGTTACGATTTGCCCAAGGGCGTGAAGATTGGCTTTCACGGCAATCACGACGCGCTGATGCCGGAAGTTCAGATCTTCCACCAAGTGCGCACGCGCTTCGTGCGTTACCTCACTGACGCAACGGCTGTGATCGACATGACAATGATGAAAGATCATTCCATCGTCGGGTTTACGGGCGCGCTGAAGAACACCGCATATGGGCAGATTGTGAACCCGTCGCAGCACCACCGCTACAACGGCAACCCGCAGATCCCCATGATCTACAATCACCCCGTCTTGCGCTCGCGCGTGCGCTTGCACATCGTCGATGCCTTCAAGATCATATACGACGAAGGCCCGCATGATCGGAATCCACAGCGGCGCTTGCCGCACGGCGCGGTGTACGTCTCGACCGATCCCGTCAGCATGGATACGGTGGGTTGGCAGGTGATCGAGCGCGCACGTCAAGATCACGGGCTGAAATCGCTGAAGGAGGTGGGGCGCGAGCCGGGTTACATTCATACCGCCGCGGATTTGGGGCTCGGCCTGCACGATTGGAACGACATTTCGTTGCGTTCAATTTCGCTGTGAAATTGGGCCTGTACTGCTCGTTGTGCGGGTTTGGGGGTGACTGCAAAGTCCCGCTGTTTCGCATTTGACCAACGGGGAAGATCGGTCACGCTTTGTGCGTATTTCAGGTCAATCATGCCCTTTTTCGCTCTGAAACCCGATTCTAGTTTGGGAATGCTGGCGTTTTCCGCCGCCGTGGGCCTGTGCATCGGCTGCGCGACCGCGCAGGCCGCCACTGAGCCTTCCACTTCGCCGGCGCACGTCGATCCCAATAAGCCGAAGGGTCCATCAAGCCAGCACGCCCTCGCACTGCAACGCCAACTGAAAGGCAAGTGGCAGAGCCAAACCGACAAGGACGGCTTACTCGCAGTGCCCATGGTCGATGCGAAAGACTGGGAGCGGGTTCGCTTTTGGGCGATCGATCATTTCGTGGGCTTCAAATACGGCGACGATCTGAACGCGCTCAACGTGGTGATGGTATTCAATCTCTCAGCCGGTGAGCAGAGCAACCCACGCACCTGCATGCGTGTGGCCGAGAAATGGGGGCGCCAGCGCATGAACGATTTCCAAATCCAACTTGGTCCTGTGAGCGAAGAGACAGCGCGTTGGCGTAAGCAGAATATTTTGGTGCACCGGGCCGACGCTCAGGTGTCGATCGGGTTTGGCCCCAGTAAGTTCTCTGTCGCGTGGGCCGCGTATCCGGCGTACGAGCACGCGTGCCTGCTCTTCGCGGAAACCGTCCCCTGGGACGGCGAACCCGCACTCGCCAAAGCCGTTCTCGACCGCTGGAGCAGCGAAGGTGTCGGAAGACTCACGCCCCTGAGCAGCGAGCCGCCAGCGCGGCAGTAGCACCTGCCTCGCGCGATTCTGACTGGCTGATTTTCCACGCAACCGGCACCGCACAGCGGCCGATAGCAACGGCATGTTGTGCGCTGATCGCGTTCCTCTTGGATTTGCGCTGGCGCACGACGGGACAGATATATGCTTGACAGGCATATGCTAGAGGAGCATATTCAGATGATCGGCCGATGAAAAAGTGGGCGGAAATCAAGGCACTGAGGATGAACCCTGAGCGGATCGCGCGGGTGCGGCGCGAAGCGCAACAACAGATACGCGCATTGACGTTGCGTCAACTCCGCGAAGAGGCTGGCAAGACGCAGGTCGAACTCGCTGATTTAGCAGAGGTCACCCAGTCCGCACTGTCGCGCATCGAGCGACGCGACGACAACCCCATCGAAGCATTGCGCCGTTACGTCGAAGCGCTCGGCGGCGAGTTGGAGGTCGTAGCAGTCATTGGCAACAAGCGAGTCCGGCTGCTAGGCATCTGAACCATGGGAACCCGGCGTCCAAAGATCAAAACCGAGCACGGTGGCGCCAAAAATGGTGGCGGCTTTTGGGGCACGCGATCAGAAGCCAAGGCCGTCAGCAAGTACAAGCGCCGCCAAATGGACAAGGCAGTCGTCAACAGCGAGA
>DATJEQ010000376.1:0-6856 GCA_035496495.1 Polyangiaceae bacterium | reverse complement strand
AGCAGTTCCAGAAAGTAGGCCAGCCATGCCTCGCTCTGCTACTCGCCTCAGACGGCCATGGATCCGCTCGTGCGTGGAGCACTCGCAGCTCAGCATGCTGGTCAAAAGGGCCTGGGCACCGCTGTAAGTGTCGCTTTTGCTTGTTATTTAGTCGCTTGGCACTCGGGGCTCACGTTGCCCGGGCTCGATCTGGCGGTGGCCGGGGCACTCCTCCTTACTGTGGTGCTGCGCGCGGTGCGTCGGCTGCGACGTTTGAGCCCAATCGATGGCACCCGTCAGGATTTGGAGTTGTTCACGGCCGTTGGGCCCGCGGTTTACGCGGTGGTGTTGGTGGTGGATGGCAAGCTCAGCGGGGCGCTCTATCCGCTGATCTACGCGGCGGTGATGGTGTGCGCGGCCTTCGCCCGCCCGGCGGCGGCGTTCGGCACGGTGTTCTTCCTATTTGGACTCGAAGCGGCGCTGGACTTTCTGCCCCATCGCACTTGGAGTTCGCAGTCGATCGCGCACATGGCGTTGATTGGGCTGTTCGCGAGTCTCAACTTGGTGATCTTTCAGGCTGAACTGGCGCGCATGCGGCGCCTGAGTCGTGAGCGCATACACCGCGAGATCGAGCGTATGAAAGACGCGGCGCGCTCCTATCGCCTGATCGGCGCGGTGAGCACGGCTATGGAGCCCGCCTCCAGCGTGCGCAACGAAATCCCAAAGCCCGAAGAGGCACAGCGCGACGATGAACGACTGATGCGCTCCAGCGTGGATGAGATCCACCTGGCGCTCGCGTACACATTGGGGCTGCTGCGTCGGCTACTCAATTTGAAAAGCGCTGTAGTGTTGTGGCTCAGCGCCGACGGCAAGAAGCTCAGCGTGCACGAATTGATGAGCGATGAAGAGAGCATTGAATCGGGCCCTTTCAGTGTAAAAGAAGGATTGTTCGCCGCAGCCCTCAACAGCTTGGAATCGGTGTCCGTCACCGGCGCCAAAGCCGGGCAGCACGCTCCTTACTACCAGCACCCCGGCGCGGTGCAGATGGTGTGCGCGATTCCCCTGGTCGAGCAGCGTCGCGCCCGCGGGCTACTGGTGGTCGACCGAGAAGAGGCCCAGCCGTTGACCCGCGACGAAGAAGCGCTGCTTTGGCAAACAACCGCATTCATCTTACGCGCTGTGGAAAATGAGCGCAGTTTCGTGCAGCTGGAGCGCGCCAAAGTAGAGCAGGGGAAACTCTATCGTGCGGTGCAATCGCTCAATGAGGCGCGCAGCGAAGTGCAAGTGATCCAAGCGGGGGTGCGCAGTGCCCGCGAGTTCACGGCTTTCGATTTCGCGGCGGTAACCTTGTTCAGGCGCTCTGCACGACAACACGAGATCTGCGCCGTGAGCGGCGAGGGTGCCGACGATTTGGTGGGGCGCACCTTCAAGCACAATTCTGGATTGGTAGCGATGGCTGTCGCCAATCGCCATCCACTGCCGTACCGGGGTCACCATGATCCAGAGCGACAAGTCGTCTTCTCGCGCAACCTCCCCATTCCCGCCATGCCGGCGCTCTTGGTGTTGCCGTTGCTGGTGCACGACACAGTGCTGGGCACGCTCATTTTGGGCAGCCAACAACGCGGCGCCCTGGGAGACGCGGTGCGCCCCATCCTCGAAGTGCTGGCCCAGCACATTGCCGTTTCGCTTTCCAACGCGCGCATGCTCAAGCGCTTGGAAGATCTCGCGACGACGGACGGCATGACGGGGCTGTACAACAAGCGTGCTCTCACTGAGATCGCTCGCCACAAATTGACCGCCGCGTCACGCTTCAAAAAGCCGTTGAGCCTGCTGGTGTGCGATATCGATTTCTTCAAGAAAGTCAACGACACGTACGGCCACGACATGGGCGATGTGGTGATCAAGGGCTTTGCCGATGTGCTCAAGCGGGTCAAACGCGACACGGATGCGGTGGCACGTTTCGGTGGAGAAGAATTCGTATTGGTGTGCGAACAAACCGATACCCACGGTGCAGAGTTGCTCGCCGAGCGCATTCGTAGCGAAATGGCCGCCGTCACGTTCCATTCGTCGCAAGGCCCGTTGAACGTCACCTGTTCGGTAGGGGTGAGCACTTTCCCTGCCGCCGGCACGGACTGGGAGCAACTGTTCAAAGCAACCGACGAAGCGCTCTACGCATCGAAGCGAGGAGGGCGCAATCGCGTCACGGTGTGGACAGCGTCATTGCGCGGCGTCGCGGCGTAGACGTAGCAGCCTTCAGCGGATCAGGGCGAAGGCCATCGACGCACTGCGCGCCGCTTGCCCATCGGCATCGTCGCGGTCTCCGATCACCAAGCAGCGCTCGGGTGCGATGTGTAACGCTTGCGAGGCCAACAAGTACCCCTGCGGATCGGGCTTGAGCCGCTGAGGGCCCCCCTCTTCCCCCGAGGCGATCACCGCATCGAATAGTTCGCGTGCTCCCAACGCGAGTAGCTTCGCTTGTGCGGGGTAATCGCTGACCAGCGCGGTGCGTCCGCCCTGCGTGCGATACTCCGCGATCTGAGTCAACAGTGAGCGGCGCTTGCACAAGCTCAGCCACTTCAGTGGGCGCTCGAACATCCAGCGATTCACGATCGCTTGCACCTTCTCCTCGCTGGTGCCCCGGTGCGCTGCGGTTGCTTGCAATTGCTGCCGATAGGGATCCAGCTGCGTCCCTGCGGTCGCTTGCCGACGCTGTTCGTGTTGCTTACGAAATGCGCGCAGAGTGGGAATTGCACCCCAGCCTGCAATCGCCAGCTCTGCGGCCATTGCCAAGCGAACAGGCTCCTTGTGGTAAAGGGTGCCGTCCAAATCGATGAGCCAGGCGGCGTAAGATCGATCCAGCATCACGGTTGCCCCGCAGCGCTCAGGCGCCTGAGTGCCGGTAATTCTAGCCCCAAGCGATCCGCGTGGGCAAGGCAGCGCGTAAGCCGCGCCGGCGCCGTGCGTCCTTTCGACACATGACGCGGGTCGGCGAGGATGGCGTGTTCCAGCCCTCGCATTAAGCGCGCCTGGTCGAGCGGCGCAGCGATCAGCGCGCTCTGCAATTCGATCAAATCTGAAGCGATGGCACAGGTTGCCTCGTGGTGCTCGCGCCAGAGGGTACCGACATCGGCGTCGACCATCAGCCCAGCGCAGTTGATCGTGAGCACGTACAGATTCTTCAACGCCAATTCAAAGTGCAACTCCGAAGGCTGCGAAATGATCCGCACGGGGATTGCCAGTGCCTCAAGGGCATCGTGCAGCAGTTGTGCATTGGGGCCGTAGCACACGCTGGGCAGCACTACCCGCAGCGGCCCGTGCGCTTTCTTCTCGAACCACACAATGCACACGCTCGGATCGGCAACAGCCTGGGCCTGCCAGCGTTGAGGTACTAATTCATTCTGCAGCAGCGCCACCCGGCCTCGCCATGAGGGAGGCAGTTGGCTGAGTACGGGACCCAGATCGTCCTCACCGACAGCGATCAGCACTAGCCTTGGCGCGGGAATTTCTTCTGCCACCCGCTTTGCGTCAGTTGTGCGTGTGATGGGGCGCACGCTGTAGCCCAAGCGCAGCGACGCGTGGGCGAAGGTTCCACCCAGCTGCCCCAATCCCCAAATGACGACTGTCTCGTTCACGGCGGCTGATTGTACAAAAACCGAAGGCCTCTTCACCTTGTGAGCGAAGAGGCCTGGTTGATAAGGGCACACCGTGGGGCGTGCCCTCATGCTGTTGGGGCTTATTAGCCGCCGTCGCCCGCGTCGGTGCTTGCGTCGGTCATCGGCACGCTGCCGTCGGTCATCGGCACGCTACCGTCGGTCGTCGGCACGCTGCCGTCGGTCGTCGGCACGCTGCCGTCGGTGTTGCCGGCGCCGCCGCCGCCGTGGCCGGAGCCACCGCCGCCGTTGCCGCTATGGCCGCTGCCACCATGGCTGGTTGCACCGGTGCCAGAGTCGGGGCCCGCGTCTGCAGACGGAGAGGCCGATTTCTTGTCGCTGCCGCACGCCGTAAAGGCGGCGCACAGGGCGACCACGCTAAAAAGGGTTACTACTTTTTTCATTCAATTCCTCCAAACAAGCTAGCTAGTCAAACGAAGTCAGGCTGCCATGAGCACGATGCGTGCCAAGGCGCGGCGGATACTGGTGCTCGACTGTCAAAAAGTCCACAAACAAGACGATATTTGACAGTTTTTTAGATCCCGACTGGATCCAGCCGGCTTCCGCAGGGCTTTGAGCATGACAATTGTGTCACACTCTCAGGGCTAATATATATAAGAGTGGGTTAGGGTGAAGGGACCCGCAGGGAGCCTTGCTCAGCCCGGGCCTTCGCCCCGCCCTCAGTCCTCGAGCAGCCTGGCAATCCCCTCGCGCACCCGCTTCTGAGTCAGCTTGTCGCGAGAAGCAAACGCCACCACCTCGTGACCCTGATCGCCCCCCACGGTGAGCAGCGCTTTGGCCACCGAGATCACGGCATCTTCCAAGGCGCGATCGCTGGCCGCTGCTCGGTACAAGGTGAAGAAGATCTTCAGGGCGCTGTACTCCGCTGGCGTCGCGAGCGTCTCCAGCGCCTTGGCGCTGCGCATCACGTCGTCCGCAGAATCCGCCGGATCGTTCAAGTGATCGGCAAGCAATGACGCAGCGCGCTGTTCCTTCATTGCAGCGAGCGCATCTGCCAGTGGCCCAACTGGAGGTGTGGTCACGATGTTTGCCAAAAAGTCATAATGAGACTTCAGCGCATCCAACATGAAGTCGGCGCCATCGCGACGGGCAGCCAACAGCGTGCGCGCATCTTCCAACAGCGCCGGAGCGGTGCGCGGGTGTGAGGCCAGCTGGATCAACACTTCGGTCACATCCGGATTGTTGATCTTGCTGATCTCGCCCAGCAGGAAGCGCTGGGCGGTGACGAGCTGAGGTGCGTCCAGAGTCACCGCTTGCTTCAGCTGATCGAACATGCGCGCCGGTTGCTTGTTAGAAGCGACCGTGAAGTCGCTCGCTTGGACAACGCAAGCGAGCAGGGGTGTGCCCAAGCTGATGGAGCCTGCGTCTTCACCTGCCGCTGCGCCGAAGAAGCTCACCTTGCCGGAAGCGTCGCAGAAGGCAAAACCGCCACGTGCGGCTGCAGCAGCCAAGTAGTCGTCGTTGGATTCATGCACCCAAGTTAAGTTGGCAGCCGTGCTGTCAAAGCCCATGGCAAGGCGGAAGTAACTGGCAGCGAAACGGGTGGACTCCACGCCGGTGCCGCCCGCGTTGGGTCGCGCGTAGAACCGCACTTTGTCGAGTGCCGCAGCGACCGCAGGCGTCACCCGGCTGCCCGGCAACATCCATTGCGGGTTGCCCGGTAACTGACGGGGCGGCAGTGTGATGAATCGCTTCGGGTCGTTCGCAGCATCGGCGATCTTCTCGTCGAACCGGATCAAGCCGTGCTCACCGAAATAGAGATCGCCGCCGATGTTGATCGCGTGGCTCACTTCACTGCGGCTGAGTAGGCGCCCTGCTTCGTTGCCTTGATCGATGTCGATCGCCGAGACGTACTGACCGCCCCAAGGAACGAATGCGATACCGCCCAGCACCGCGGGCGTGCCAATCGGCAATTTGGGTGCGGTGTCGAACACGACGCTTCCGCGTCGGTTGACGACCAACAGCAGATTCTGAGTGACATCCAGCGCACCCAGGCTCACCGCGGTGTAGGTGCCGTCATCCCCCGCGCCCCGCAAATGCAGGCCTTTAGCCGAGGTCGTCCAGAGCTCGTGGCCGGTGTGGGCGTCCAAGCAGAAAACGCTGCCGCCGCCTTCGCCCACCACCACGTCTGTTGCAATCGTTGGGCGAGAATCGAGTGCGTGCTTGTACGACCAGCTCTCTTTTCCGTCGAGCGAGCGAGCCACGAGCCCCGAACGGGTGACACCCAAGGCGAGCGATGCGCCCACAGGAAGCTTCGCGCCGTGCACCTGTTCAAACACCGCACGGATCGACTTGCCGCGATCGTTTTCCCAATCCGTTGAAAAGGCGGCAACGCTTTTGTTTTTGCCACACGCGGGAAGCAAGCAGCAGGCCAGGGCCAGAGCGGAGTAGGCCAGAGCGGAAGTGTGAATCAGCAGTGTCTTCATGGATTTCATTTGGCAACTCCGACTTGCCCTTTCACAGAGCTTTCGAGAGCCTGTCGGACCGCAGGACTGCCGTCTTCGGGCCAACGTGAGCGAACGTCGGAAAGGTAACGGCGCGCTTCAGCGGTTCCCAGCTCACGCAGGCGCACGACGATCTTTACCTTGGAAGCATCCGGCACTTGGTTTGCCGGGCGGAACAGGGCCTGCTCCAGGCCACCGGTGATGATGTCGAAGGGAGTCTTTCCTAGCAGCGAGGCCAGCTTCTCACACTGCGCTGCATTGCACAGCTGACCGATAGAGGCCGCTGCTTCGCCCACGTTGCTTGCCAACGCTGCAAACAAATCGTCGACCGCGTCGGTGGCGCCCAGTGAGCCGAGGCCGCTTGCGGCAGTGCCGCGGATGTACGCGTCTTGACTGTGCAGTGCTTGACGCAAGGCCTTTGCCGCGGCCGGCCCTTGGGTCTTGAGCAGCGCGCGCAACGCGGCGCGACGCAGATCCGAATCGCGGTGCCGCACATAAGGGGCCAGGCTTTCGCTCAGCGCGGGCGCCTTGATGCGACTTGCGGTGTCGATGGCCAGAGTCAGTACTTTCACCGTCGAACCGCGGTTGAGCACGTCGGACACGAGCGGCGCCAAGTCGGTTCCGCGATTCTCAGCTATGGCAGTCAACGCTTCGAGCATCTGCTCTTCGTCGCCACTGCGTAGTTGGGAGTGCAGCTTCGATGAATCCAGTTTGACTGCCGGCTTGCTCTCGGCTGGGTCCTTTGACTTGTCCGACTTGTCG
>DATJEQ010000375.1:0-4945 GCA_035496495.1 Polyangiaceae bacterium | reverse complement strand
TCCTGCGCCTTTTTGTTGCCGGGGTCGAGGCTCAGCACCTGTGAATAGAGATCCGCCGCGCGCTCGAGTTCGCCCAGTTCGCGCTGACACACCATGGCAGCAGTGAGCAGGTACTTGGACTTCTGTTCGTCACTGTCAACGAGCGAAGCCAACTGCGCCACCACGTCCAGCAGTTTGAGCCATTCACGGCTTTCGCTGTACAAGGCCATCAAACGGGTGAGCAGCTTGCGATTGTCTGGGCGCACTTCAAGCGCAGCAGTGAAGCTCTTCACGGCCCGCGCGCGGTCGCCCAATTTGTCGTTGATCACGTCGCCCAAATCGATCAAAAGCTCGGCGCGCTCGGCGCCATCGATCAAATCCAGCAGACGCTCTTTTGAGCGTACAGCCGCCGCCCAATTACCTTGGGCTGCTTGCGCCAGGGCCAGTGATTCCAACGGTGCCTTGGCATCCACATCGAGATCGGCGGCTTCTTCCAGAGTAGCGATCGCCAGATCGATGGAACCCATCCGGCGTTGACTTTCCCCGAGCCGAAAGGTCAAAAGCGCGGTTTGCTCCGCATCAAGCGCACTCGCGTGTTCGGAGAGTAGCAGGGTGCACAGCTGACTGGTTTGCTCGGCTGAGCCGTGCTCGAAGCTCAGCGACGCCGCAACCAGCAGCGCCGGTACGTCGCCGGCTGCGACCTTCAACAACGGGTCGATCAGTTGCGCGGCGGTGCTGGCCGAATCGAGGCGGCAAAGCGCATCAATTTGTCGCAACAGCACCCGACGCGCAACGTCGGGGGCGAGGCTGGCGCTCTGCCCCAGCAATTTCTGAAAGGACGAACTCGCTTCGCGATATTGCTGAGATTCGTAGGCGATATCGGCGGAAAGCAAGAGGGCTGCGCTGAGTGTGGGGTCGAGTTCGAGCGCTCGCTTGACGGCGTTCGAAGCGCCCGCTTTATCACCCACTTGGGCATTCAGCGTTGTGGCCAGTTCCAGCAACAACTTCGCTTTGGCGTGATTGCCTTCCGTCCGCGTCAGCTGTTGCTCAAGCAATGCTACGATCCCACGCGTGTCACCCAGCCCCGTGAGCGCGTCGCGCAATCCGATCAACGCTGGGCCGTTGCCGGGATCAATATCGAGGAGCGCGCGGAACTGGTCACACGCGCTCTGGTAATCACGCGCAGAGAGGTGGAGTTGCCCCGCGCGCAACAGGTGCGGCACTCGTTCAGCCGAATTGGTGGCTTTTTCCGCCAATGCCAAGACCGCTTGCAGGGCCGCCTGGGAGTCGCCTGTCGACTCTCGCAGCTTTGCCAAAGCGGCCAGCGCTTCGGCGTGTGAAGGCGAGACAGCAAGCACGGCTTCATAGGCGCTAATAGCGCGCACTGGATCCTGAATGTCGTTCTCGAAAAGCTGAGCCGTTGCCGTCAGTGCCGCGAGTTTCTGCTCAGGATCGTCCGTTTCGCGGGCGATACGCCCAAGCAGCGAGGCAATCGCCTCGAAGCGCCCTAAGCCCCGATACTGCCGCAATAGGGCAGTACGGGCTTCGGCGTGATTGAACTCCAGAGCCAACAATTCTTCCAGCGCTTGCGCAGACTTCTCATGATCGAGGAATTCACTGTCGTACAGCGCAGCGATACGGAACAGCAAATCAACACGTGCGCGGGGCGTTGCAGCCAAGCTCTGCTGCTGTTTGAGGTTGTCGATCAATTGGTCGAATTGTTTCTGCTGAGTGAAGACGGATTCGAGACCTTGCAGGGCATCTAAGGAGTCTGGGTCTTGAACGAATGCGGCTTGGTACAGCCCTTTGGCTTGGGTCAGATCCTTCAGCTGAGCGACGCACAACGAAGCGGCCTGGCAATAGAGCGCGGCAGATGCAACGCTGGGTAAGATCCTTGCGCGCTGCTGCTGAGCCAAAACCAGCCCAGCGAAATCGCCCGATCGCTCCAAGAGGCGCGTTAGGCCTTGATACGCGCCATCGTGGGCGGGATTGATCGAAAGAACCTTGGTGTATTCGGTCTGGGCGGAGCGCGGATCGCTGAGCCGAGTTTCGGCAATTTCTGCGATCTGACAGCGCAATGTCTGTTCGCGCACCGGATCCATCACTTGCTGCACCTGGGTGAGCAGTAACGAATGCAGCTCAGTCCACTGTTGATTGTTGCGGTACATCTGATCGAGCGCGCTGTACGCCGCAAGATCGCCCGGATTCTGCTCCAAAACGGCTTTGTAACAGGCGACGGCGAGATCGACTTGTGCCAGGCGCGCGTACCACTTGCCCATCTGCAGCAACAGCGCTCGACTGAGACCTGGCTCCAACTGCGCAGTGGCTTGGGAGCAGGCGAGTAGAACTTCTTCCCAGTGCGCCAGACTTTGGCCGGCGATGCGTTCGACGTTCAACCCGTAACGGGGCTCACTGGGGTACTCGCACAAGGCTTGGGTGTAAGCCACCAGCGCTTGCTCCTGGTCGCGCAGCTCACGATCGTAAACATCGGCGATTTTCCCGAGCAGAGCGGCGCGCGCCGCGTTGGTGGGTTCAGCGTCGCTGCGCTCGAGTAGGCCCTCAATCAGGGTATCGAGCTTGTTCAGACCGCGACAGATGCGCTCGAACAGCGCCGTGTTTGGCAGGAAATCGGGACTCAGGGCTTTGCTGCGTTCCAATGCGGTTTCTGCTTCAACGAACTGCCCCGCGTTCGCGAGCAGCTCAGCGGCGCGCGTGTACAACTGCATTGTTCCAGATGCGCCCGGCTGCTGCTGCGCCGCAGTTTCTGCCGCTTGAAAAATCGCGCTGCCCACGCTGGCCCGACTCGCGCCCAGGGTGAGCGCTTGCTCAACATCGGCGAGTGCCTCGTTGCTCAGAGGATTTCCCAACAACGCGTCCAGGCGTGTTTGAAGCTCGACGACAGAGATTTGCGATTCGCCACTGCTCAAATCAAGCTGCAACACAGTTTCTCGCAACGCGCTCGCGTTGAGCTTCGAATCAAGAGCGGCCGACAAGAGATCCAGCACCCAGGTATCGACCGCAGGTGCGTCGAAATTGGCTTGCCCCGTACTGCTGGGCGGCTTGAGCTTTGGCTTGGGCAAAGGCTCATTGAGTACCTCAGTGGGATCAACGCCGCTCAAGATTTGGTATGCGAGCGCACCGAGATCGTGAAAATCTTGCTCAACGGATGCGGAAGCGCCGTGGAGCAAGTTCGCCCCCACATCCAGCAGAATTACTTGAATGCCCTGATCGCTTTCAGAGAAGAGCACGTTATTCGGTTTGATGCAGGCAGCACAAAGCCCGATCTCGTGCAGCGCGTTCACTGCGGGCAGCAACCCAGCAAGTAGATCTCGCATCCATTCTGGCGCCTGCGGTCCAGCTGTCGCCAATCGCTGAGCCACGGTTTCCCCAGCAGCCCAATCGTGAGCGATGAATGGCTGATCGCCCACCGAACCTGCCTGTGGCGCGTGCGGCAACCCGCAGTGTGGCAAGCGACGTTGCAATCGCGTTTGCGTTTGTACCCGGTGCAACGCTTCGCGATCGGCGCTGGCGTGCGGGTGAAATACCTTGAGCCGCACCGTGCGATCATTGAACAGCGCGCGATAGCTGTGACCTGTCGGCCCGGTGCCGAGGTACTCCTTTACTTCGAATGGCCCAAACGCGCCTGCTGCCACCAAGGCGGCGGAGATTTGTGATTCGTTGCGCAGCCCAGCGAACGTCTGGCCGGCGTCTGGAAACCAGGCCACAGCGGCTTCCGTCAATGCCGTAAGCTGCCCATTCTGCGCGCAGTACAGGGTCAATGCCCGCGCAAAGCTTGCGACGTCCGATGCCTCTCCGTTGGCGCTTGTCCCTATGACGGTCGGGTCAATCGCCAGATCGTCACGGGCCAGTGCCAGTAGCCCCGGTAAGTCGAAAAGGCGCTCGAGGGCGGAGCGCAGGCCTTGCAAATCCATAATAAGAACGGTCTGGGAGCGAAAAATAGCGTTACCAATCTAGCAAATTGCCGGGTTTTCCGGGGGGAATTGCGTGTTGGGCGGTTCTTTTCGGTGGTTTTTTCGCTGGTTGTTAGGCGGGTGGGGCGTTGGCGTGCGATGGTCGCGCTGTGCCTTCGCCTGTGCCTGCCCGGCTGATCCTTGAGAGGCTGTTGCCGATCAGTGTCCTGGTCATTGCTATAATTGCGGTGCCCACCATGGTTTTCTCCAATCAGGGGCTGCGGCGAATGGATGCTTTGCGAGGCGAGCAGCGCAAGGTTGACGAAGAAGTGTCTCGATTGTCCCAGGAAATCAGGCGCCTGCGAGCCGAGGTGTCCCGCGTGCGCAGCGATCTGCCCGCCATCGAACGGGTGGCGCGCGACGAATTGGGCCTGCTGCGCCGCACTGAAGTGGTCTTTCAATTCGGCCGCTGAGCAGCAATCGGCTGGCGGCTTGGGTGGCGCAGCCGCCAGGGCTAGACTGAGTCAAAGGCCATGAGCAAGACGCCGCCCGGTACTGTGCTGACTTGGGTCACTCCAGAGGGTTTGCGGATCCCGTCGTTGTGCACTGCGCAGGACGTCGCGGGCATCGATTTTGTTAACAGCCTCCCCGGCAGTTTTCCGTTCGTGCGCGGGCCGTACGCGACCATGTACACGAGCAGGCCGTGGACGATTCGGCAATACGCCGGGTTTTCAACGGCCGAGGAAACCAACGCATTCTACCGTCAGAGCTTAGCCGCGGGACAAACGGCGCTTTCTGTCGCTTTCGATTTGCCCACGCACCGCGGCTACGACAGTGACGACGCGCGGGTGCGTGGCGACGTCGGAAAAACCGGGGTTGCAATCGATACCGTGGAAGACATGGGGCGGCTGTTCGACGGCATCGCACTCGATCGCACCAGCGTTTCTATGACCATGAACGGCGCCGTGTTGCCCGTGTTGGCAGCATTCATTGTGGCCGCTGAAGAGCAAGGGGTGAGGCCTGAGCAACTGACCGGCACAATTCAGAACGATATT
>DATJEQ010000374.1:0-7328 GCA_035496495.1 Polyangiaceae bacterium | reverse complement strand
CGTTCTTCGCCGATCTCTCGATGTACATGCCCACCATCACGCACCGGCAAACGCGCCCCACGCCGCCACTGATCACGTTGCAGCGCCTAGGTGATCGCCTGATGCCTCGCTCCACCATGGCCATCGTGATTGCGCTGAGCGCCAGTGGTCTGGCCTCTTTGCTCACCGGGAAATGGCTATTCGAGCGCGCCACGGCCGAACCCTCGCGCGCCTCCGAGCCTGCCAGCACGACACCCAACGACGACGAAACGTACAGGCGCCCCCCCGTGGGCGCCCTCCCAGCTGCACCCGTGCCCGCACCTCCCCCCGTGGGCGCCCTCCCCAATTCACACATGCCCGCACAACCCCCCGCGCCATCGAGCCAACCCGTACCCGCCCCGACGCTCACTGCCGTGCCGCGCAGCGGCGCGTGCCACTGCGATCGCCCCGAATCCATTCTTTGGCGCGGCGCGCTGCCCCGCTTGAGCCCGATTTTGATCGAACAAAACCTGAGCACCACCCACAGCGGGCATCCTCACCTGGAGCTTGAACTCGGCGTGGTCAATAACAGCAACCAAGACATCAATGATCTGACAATGAATCTGCAGTTCTACGAAGAGGAACGCGGCCCAAAGCCCAAGCGCGTCGCGAAGAAATCGCGAGCGCTGTATTTCGAAGGGCCACTACGCCCCGGACACGCCATCAAATGGGCGGTGGATGGCCGCGGCACCAGCTTTGAAGTCGATAACCCTTATCACGAGACGTTGGCACTCGATGCCGCCGACGCCGCGCCTGCTGAAGCCTTCGAAGAGCTCCTGTCGACGGCCAATCATCGCCCGATCCGCCTGCACGGTGCGATGATGCTGGCAGCACTGGGGTTGACTCAGCCTGCGCGCAAGGGAGCACTCGCGCTGCGCGAGGCACTGCGTGAAGAGGAAGCGCCGTATCTGGATCGTTTGGTCAGCGCAACCGGCCCTATTGCCGTTTGCCAACTCGCCGCATCTGAAAGCGGCACCACCCGCGACGTGCAAGCCTGCGTGCAGAACAACGGATCCGCGCCCAAGTCCGATGTGACGCTGCGCGTGCGCGCGCTCGATCGCCTGTTCGATCACAGAAACCCCATCGCCCCTCCCCCCATTGTGATCAGTGAAGAGACCAGTCGCCTCCCCCAGCCCTTGCCCCCCGGGGCCGGCACCTTCTTCTCCTTCCACCTCGACACCAGCAACCCCGACAACCTCACCCCCGAAACCTTCGAAGTCCTCGTCGTCGACAACGACGACTGACGACCGAGCTAGTCGTGTGGGTCAGCAATGCCGCTGTCGTGAGGTCCACACAGACTCCCCTGACCTGTCAAAAAATCATCGGCGTATTGTCCCTTCGGAATCGTACCCGAACAACCCTGGTAGCCCAGGTCGTCCTGCTCCCAGGTTCCGACGAGCGCTCCGGAATTCTTATCATAATAGGCCCGCACCGTGCTCAGACCGTACCCTCCCTGAATAATGAGAAAGCCCCAGCGCTCCGTGGTGAACGATACAAAACCGAAGCCCGAATCCGCACCGGCGTCGGCGCACACGGCTGCCAGGGCGCTGTCGTACGAACCGCAGCCCCAACTCAACCAACAACTATGATCACCGCTTGCCACCGGCTCACATGCGTCATTTGTCGAACACAGGCCACCGCCATCGTGCGAGTGCAATTGAGCCCCGTCCAATGGGCTTGCGGAACACACCAACACCTCGGCACATCCACCGGCCACTGCGCAGCCACTGTCTGTCCCTGTGTTGGCGCGGGCGGCGTCGGCTGCATCCCCGCCATCCAGGTCTGAGCTGATTGGACTGCCGCCTCCCCCACCGCTACCCCGCCCTCCGCGGCCAGCGGAACCTCCCGTGGTCATCGCATCACCCTGATTGTGCACGGCGCCAGTGCCGCCCACGCTCAAGCCCCCATCCGCGGTCGACTTGCTGCCACCCGAGCAGCTCACCAGCGATACCAAACCAAGCACCAACGCGATCCCCCCGATTTTCATGCCCCAGGATAGCGTCATGCCCAAGCGAGCGCAAACCCTACGGATGAATATGCACCGCCGTGCCGCGCTCTTTGTTGAGCACGCTGTGCCAGTCGGCGGGTACTGAGGGGTCCGTCCATTCGAATAACCAGGCCGCGTCGATGGGCGAAAGGTTGACGCAGCCGTGGCTGCGGGCGCGACCGAAATCGTCGTGCCAGTAGGTGCCGTGCAGGGCGTAGCCTTTGTGGAAATATTGGACGAACGGCACGTCGCGCAGATTGAACGAATCGGCTTTGTCGTCGTCGCCGTCCATCGTTTCACTCACGTGTTTGGCGTACACCATGAAGGTGCCGCGCACCGTGGAAGGCGTTTTATCCGGATCGCCCAACAGCCCCGCCCCGGTGCTCACCAACGTCACATAAACGGGCTTGCGGCCCAGGTACGCCACCAAGGTCTGTGTGTTGATCGACACATCGATCCACTTCCGCGCCCCGGTGGCAATGCTAGGAAAGTTTTCGCGCTTCGGAACTAGGCGCACAGCGCTCTGTTCAACCCAAAAGCCTTCGCGCGTTTTCCAGAACGTGCCTTCGGCCGCGACGCGTTCACCCGTGAGCGCGAGCACGGTGCGTCTGGCTAAACTGCCATCTTCCAAGAATTTTCCGTCATCCGCGCGGCGGTAGCGGTGGATCCACGGGAACTTCACGATCGCCACTGGCAGCCCTTCCCCCTCCTGCAGCGCAATGCCGTGGAACTCACTGGGCTTGACCACATTTGTGCGATCGAGCGCCAATAGATCGAGCTGAGTGCTCACGCCCCACACGCGCTCTTGGTAAGTGAACAATTCCAGCAGCGCGAAGCCACTGTCGCTGCCCGATTGTCCCGCTTCCACCGTTCGGTGTAATCCGCGCTCGGTGCCGTAGGGCTTTTCCAAGCTTTGCCCACTGGTGAGAAAGGGGGGCACTTCGCCGCTGGGAGCCAGCGCCGTCAACAGACCGTTCTGCTCGGCCTGCGCACGCCAATTGGCGGCGTTCACTTTGTAGCGATCGCCTTCCACCTGCAGCATCTCCGAGGCGCTGGGCAAACGAAAGTACAGGTACGGCGAGGTCTCGCGCGCCAGTGCATAGGGGTAGGGAAAGCCCGCGCCGCGAACCGGTCGCACGCGCGACGCTTTCAGCACGGGGTGATCGAGATCCAATGTGGCCCCTTTGCCGACGCACACGAACCCGCGTGGATTGATGCGGTACCAACCGCCGGCGCACCCGTCGTTGACAATCGCCGGCCCTCGCCGATCCACCACAGCGCCCGCCCGCAAGTATCCGTAGCGCGTCCGCGCTTTTCCGGTATCGCTGTACACCCAAGTGCGCCACGCAATGCTCCCGACCTTTTCACCGGTAGGCTGAAAGGGAAGATTGTCGAGCTCGCCGCCAGGCTCAACCGCGGCATTCGGATCGCGCCTCGGTTCACCGGAAGAATCGACGCCCGCCCCTTCCCCACCGCCCACCGATTTACCGGCGTGCGATGCGTTGACCGTGAACGCCTCGGGCAACGACGGCATTTCATCGCCGGGTGGCCGGTGGCGGTCGCAATGAGCTAAAAGCAGGCAAAGCGGCAGCAGCAACAACCCAGAGAGCCGCGCGGCACACTGCGGAATTGCGCGGTTAGAAATTGCGCGATGGGAAATCTTTTGCTCTCGCATTCAGCGCCGCGCCGCCTTACCACCTTCATACCAGCTAAGCGAGCGATTGATGCCATTGCTTCGAGGATCCTGGCTCATCATCAAGGAAATCGGGCGGCATATCCTCAAGCGCCCGGTGGTCGGGGTGCTCGTCGCGGCACGCACAAAAGATGGGCAATGGCTCCTGGTGCAGCGAGGGGACACTGGGCAATGGGCAATGCCCGGCGGCACATTGGAATGGGGCGAGACATTGCGCAGCGCCGCCTTACGCGAGCTCTCAGAAGAAGCCGGCGTGAAGCAGGCGACGTTGGGTAAATTGTTGGGCGTGTACTCAGCGCCGCATCGCGATTTTCGCTTCCACGCCGTCACCGTCGTGATTGAGGCAGTGGTCGACGCGCCCAGCAACGCTCCGCTGAATTCGTTGGAAATAAAGAGCGTCAAGTTGTTCAACGACTCTGAGTTGCCCGCCGAGCTTTCCCATCACACCACCGAGATGCTGCACAACGCGCGCGCCGGCGCCGTCACTTGGGAATGAACTGTGAGCGTTGAGCACCCCAAAGCCCCGGGCACTAAAGTCACAGACGTCAAGGTCACTGTTGAGTGCAATGAAGTCGTGGTTGCGGGAGGTACCCGCACAACCCATTGGCACATTTTTCACGAACATCGCTGGCTAGCCGTGCGCGAGCACCCATCAGCCCGCAGTGAACGAAAAAGTTGCGGCCCGGGAACTGTGTGGGAGGAGGCGGTGCATTTGATCGTGCCACCAGACTCTTTGTTGAAGAAAGTTGTGGTTGCGCCCGCCCCTAAGCAGCGGCCCCTCTTCGACTACCTGCGGAAAGAGGTGCGGGGCGTGGCGCGCCGGACGCACGAATACGAATTCCTTGTAGGCTGGAATGGCGCGCTCTTACCCAAGACCAAGTCGCCACGCTGAAAACCGGGCCCGTACCCGACCGGGCACCCACATGCGCAGTTAGCCAGTGGCTCTTATTCAAGAAACGGGGCACCGACAGAAAGGGTTGCCCAAAATCTACACCTTCGTGGACACAGTAGAGTTAAGATACTTGCGGGTGGCTCCTGATTCGCCCGAATCAGTCGTAACTTGACCTATGCGCTCGGTAAAAACGGTGAGGGAGGTTTCGGCGATGTTTCGCAACAGCGGAACATTCAGCCTTTCTCCAGGCCGGGAGGCGTCCGATCGCCCATCATCTCCGGGAGTTAAGCGCGCAATTGACCAGGTGCGCGTGCTGGTTGTGGACGACCAGCCGGAGTTTGTGCGCGCGGTGCGTCGCGTTCTTTCAGCAAAAGGTTATTTAGTTGAAGTGGCCTCGGACGGCGCAATGGCGGCCAGCCGCATCGCCGAAGTGGAGGAAATGTTTGACGTTGTTGTGACGGATGTCGCGATGCCGGGGATCGACGGCATCGAACTCATGCGCCGCGTGCAAACTCGGGATCCGGCGGTGCCTGTAGTGCTCATCACGGGTTCGCCTCAGGTGGCCACTGCAATTAAGGCCGTGGAGCACGGCGCCTTTCACTATCTCGTGAAGCCCGTATCACTCGCGACCTTGGAAAATGCCATCAGCCAGGCAGCTGAGGCCCGGCTGCAGCAGCAAATGGCGATGGTGCTGCTCAACAGCCAGCCGCCGCCTTCTCAGGTCAGCAATATCGATTTGGCGGACTCGTTCACGCGCGCACTACACAGCCTGTGGCTCGCCTTTCAACCCATTGTGCACGCAGGGAGCAATCACCCCTTTGGCTACGAGGTGTTGCTGCGCAGCGACGAGCCTTCCCTGCCCGACCCCAGTCGTGTTTTGGACGCCGCAGAGCAACTGGGACGATTGCCAGACATCGGGCGCTTTGTTCGCACGCGGGCGGCCGCGGTGCTGCGTTCAAGGCCCCCTTCTGTGTGCCTGTTCGTCAATGTGCACACGGAGGATCTGCTCGATCCCCTGCTGCTCCAAGAGGAATCCCCACTCACCCGTGTGGCCGATCGGGTGGTGTTGGAAATCACCGAGCGCGCATCGATTGAACGCGTCGACAACCTGCAAGAGCGCGTCGCCCAATTGCGCGAGTTCGGTTACCGCATTGCGCTCGACGACATGGGCGCCGGTTACGCAAACCTCAACACGCTGGCCCTGCTTGAGCCCGAAATCGTGAAGTTAGACATGAGCTTGGTGCGCGGCCTGCATCTGAACAAGACCAAGCAAAAGCTTGTGCGCTCCATCATTCAGCTCTGTCGCGATATGGACATGCTGGTGGTGGGTGAAGGCGTGGAGAGCGTCGAGGAGCAAGATGCCTTGGTCTCGCTCGGCTGCGATCTGTTGCAGGGTTTTCTGTTCAGCACGCCCGAGCGAACGCTGCCGCGCTCCGACGCGCCGCCCCAGAGCGATGACTGAGCGACGACGGTAGCGGGCAAATTCCGGCAAATTCGGCCCTTTTCGCCAGCCCTTGAGCAGGTCGCCGGTCGCCAAAGGCAACCAGCGATTTCTGCTGCTGCTGTGATACAATGACCGGGCATGCAAAGGGTCACGGGCATGAGCCGCCGTGGTGGGAGGCGAAGTGACGGATAAGCCGCCTTCCGGCGAAGGCACTCCCCTGCCCTTCTCACGCCAGGTTTCGAGTCAAAGGCCGCTGGCGGGCACCATGGTGATCCGCAACACGCAGCGCATGCAGGCCCCCGCGTTGGAGCGCAACCGCGCGCTCCTGGTACGCGTGGATTCCGTCAATGCCGGTCGACTGTGGCGGATTGAGAAAGAGCCGTTTGGGCTCGGGCGACACCCCGACAATCAGGGGCTGCTCGATGACGACGGCATCAGTCGCTACCACGCCAAGGTCACCCCACAAGCCGACGACCGTTTCCTCGTCGAGGATATGAATTCCAGCAACGGTACGTTCGTGAACGGCGAGCGCATCACCAGCTGTGAATTACGCAACGGCGACACCTTGCAGCTAGGGCCTCGAGTGAGCTTCCGCTTTTCCCTGGCTAGCGAGCACGAAGAGAAAGTGCTCAATCAACTCTACGAGTCTTCCGTACGCGATCCGCTGACGCAAGCTTACAACCGGCAGCATTTTTCTAGCCGCATGTTGGGCGAAATCGCGTTCGCGGTGCGACACAAGGTCGAGCTGGCGCTGTTGATCGTGGATTTGGACTTCTTCAAGAAGATCAACGACGGCTTTGGGCACCTCGCCGGGGACCAGGTGCTGCGCGAGGTCACCGGACGCATTCAAGAGCAACTGCGCACCGAGGACCTGATGGCGCGCTATGGCGGCGAAGAATTCGTGGTGATGCTGCGCAACACTCCGATCGATAAGGCGAAGATGGCCGGTGAGCGGCTGCGCCACGCTGTGTCAAAAGCGCCCGTGATGTTTGAGGCCAAGCCCATTTCCGCCACCATCTCAGTGGGCTGCGCATGCCTGATCGACTGCCAGAGCGCGACAATGAATGACTTGGTCGCCGTGGCGGATCGCAGGCTGTACAGGGCAAAGGCCGAGGGCCGTAACCGCGTCATCGCCGCGGATTGAGGCTCATGATTGGGCCGTCGTGCTGGGTGCGGCGATTTTTGCTACACGCGCACTGCAGAACCGCCTACGCTGGGTTCACTTCAAGGGGCTGCCACTGTGTCCATCGACGTTGAAACGCTGAAATCCGAACGCGAACGCCTCAAGACTCAG
>DATJEQ010000373.1:0-4660 GCA_035496495.1 Polyangiaceae bacterium | reverse complement strand
ACGAACGCCAGGTGCAGGTGCGCCGGCTTCTCGTCGGTTTGGAACAGGCAAAGTGAAGCCTTGCCGTCAGAACTGAGCTCGATACCGTAGGTCGGCGGCCCCTCCGAGACGACAGCTATGCCGAGCGGTTCGAGCGCCTTGAGGAAGAATGCCTTGCTCGCTGCATAGTCGGTGACTCCGAATACGACATGGTCAAACATGAGTTCTCCTGCCCCCCAGCATGTTGCCAATTACTCCGCCAACGAGTGCCGCGCCGCCAATGATCGCGCCGTTGGAGGCGATGACGATTGGCCAAAGGTTACCCGGGCCGATGATGAGAAGCGCCACGATCATGGCGACGACCGCTCCAAGGATGACGGACCTCGCGCGCCGAAGAAGATCCGTGGCGCTATGCCGGTATGCGACCACGACCGCCCCCACGACAAGGAAAGCCGCGAAACAAACTCCAATGCCCGAGCCCGATTTCATGATCCAGGCACTGCCCCACAAGCCCAACGCGTGCCCCGAGCTCCAAATGATCTGGAGCGCCGAGAATGTCGCCGCGCCGATCGATATCAAGACGCCGTTTCGCATGCTGTCAACGTGTTGTCAGGTATTCGCAAGCCAGCTCGTGAGCGCCGAGGTGACCACGTTTGGCTGCTCGATCGTTGACAGGTGTCCGCATTGCTCGAACACCTCCAGGCGCGCGCCTGGCACGCAGTCACGCATCCGCTCGTGCTCGGCGAGCGGTGTCCCCGTGTCCTCACGGCCACACGCGACCAGCGTTGGCACGCTGACCGTGCGCAGGTCCGCGTGCGAGTCGGGACGCGCGAGCATCGCCTGCTGCTGATTGAACTGGCCGCGATCGCCAATGCTGCGCGCCATGCTTCTCATCAGGTCGCCCAGGCGCGCTCGATGCGACGGGTGTATCCAGCGGCCGGGCAGCTCGGGGATCAGGGCATCGATGCCGCCGGCCTGCACCTTCGCAATGTCGGCAAGACGCCCCTGCCGCAGAGTCTCCGTATCGGCAACCGCGCGCGTATCGAGCAGCACCAGCCGCTCGATGCGCTCACGCTGCCGACGGAGCACCTCGAACGCGAGATAGCCACCAAGCGAAAGTCCGATCAACGTGAACCTTGGCGGCGCATTCGCAAGCAACTCGACGGCCATCCCGCCAAGCGTGGGGTGATCGCGAAACGCGTAGACGTGGCAGTCATGCGTGGCACTCAGCGCGGCGACCTGGTGCGCGAAGAGGCGCTCGTCCGTGAGATGCGCGCATGCGAATACGAGTGCCGGTTTAGGCGGCACTATTGCCCGCTCCCGACGATTCCTGCGGGCGCGCGACCACACGGTGCAGGTTGGCGGCCGCGATTACCGCAATCAACAAGCTGGCACTGAGCGGGCCCCACACGTTGCCGCCGCCCGCATACCAATGTGCGACTGACGCACCAAACGCCGCGCCCGACGCGAATAGGGCGGCGGAGCTGGCAAGTACGATCATGTCTTGCCTCCTGGCGATGTTCGCAATGCGCTTAGTCTAACGATGCCGGCGGCACGCTTCCCACGGCCGACCTTAAGAGCTTCAACCAAGTCCGCGACTGTGGTCATGCCACAGCCCTTCACCGTCACAACCTGGGCAAGACGCTCCTGGAGCCATAAGCCGGACATCGGGCGTTCCAGGGCGTAGGCGCCTGGGAAATCCACGGAGTCTGCCGATTGATTGATGTGATCGAACCGAGCCTCGAGTGGGGATCCGTCTTCGTCGAAGAACAACCAAAACCCGTCCTGCACGTCTATGCGTTTGCACTGCGCATCAGTCTCGACGGGCGACGAAAACGCCAGCAGCTCACCGTTGTCTCTATCCAGCGCGAATACCATGTGCCTTGGGCGTGATCAAGACGGTCCAAGCGGACGGCGGACCACGATTTTCTCCCCAACTTCGATCATGCCGATACTCCTTTTATTGTCGAGAGCTTGACGATTCACCGGGGGTCGGTGCGGCGATTGGGCGCTCGGCTTTGGCGGCAGGCGCTACCTGAATGCCTCGCAAGCCTGCGTGCTCGATCATGCTCTTGATTGATCCTGACGCCTTTGCCTCTTCGATGAACTCGCTGATGTACGCCACACGCTCGCGGTGACCCTTCGGAACGCCCGCCGCAGACGAGATGACAGCAAAGCCGTCTTCCAGGACGCGAAAGCCGGGCAGCTTGCCGGATTCTGCCAGCAGCGCTTGTCGAGGCCCGGCTCGCGCATGCGCACCCCCGGTGCGTACCAGCTCTACCGCGGCGGAAATGGTGTCGGTGCGAACCAGTTCAGCCTTCTTCAGCACGCGCATCAAGCTAAGATCCACCGCATCTCCACGCGGCACGGCGATGCGAATGCCGGACTGGTCTGCATCCGCAACCTTACGGATCGGGGAGTCAGCCGGCACCAGATAAGTGAAATCGCTTTGCGTATGGGGCGCTGCAAAATCGACTTCCCTGGCTCGCTCGGGGTCGACCACGAGAAACGCCACGTCCCAAGCATTGGTTCGCACGCCTTCGAGAATCGCACCGGGTCTTGGATACTCGACGGCCACGAATTCCACTCCGATCCGCGTTGCGAGTGCGCGCCCCAGGTCCACTGCCAGTCCGCGCAATTCGCCCGTCGCTTGGTTCTTCATCGCCCCCGACGGAGACCCAAGGCCAATTCCGACCCGGAGCTTCCCGGTCCGGACGAGATCCGCGACGCGGGGATCTCCTGATTGTTCGGCATGCGCCGTCCCCGTTTCGGTGGCACCTACACTGATCCCCAGCGCCAATATCAACGCAAGTATTCGAGCCACTTGTTTCACGGCAGCCCCCTTTCGCAATTGATACCCCAAGCAGACCGCCAACACCAACAATAAGGGAGCGGTGGCCACTCCGGGTGTGTAGCCTCCCTCACGCAAAGTCCAAAGGGGATGGACGATTCCGTTGATTGCCTCGACGATCACCCATGCCCACCCGAGATACACTGCCGACGGCCACTCGCGACGTACTGGCCAGAGCAAACACCAGAGCCCGAAGGCGATCAGCAGGACATTGAGTGTCACGAAGCTCCACTCGCGATCTGGCGATATCAGTCCTGTCAGGAGACGCGCGGGTGGAAATGAGTCCCAGAGCCGGCCCATGTACTCCTCTACCGAGTGCGCGGCTTGCACCAGGATGAGCGCCGCAAACGTCAGTCTGAATCGGGTCACGATTACCCGCGTCATGCGCTCACCGTTCGCAGAAGATCAAATGATCCTCAGGATCCCAGATGTGGTCGGCATCGGATCGGTATCCACGCAACCACAGAGCGCCTTTGATGCGGCGTAGATAGAACCCTTTTGGAAAATCATCGCCTTCCTCCAACGCTTCGGAAGCTATCGTGATGGAACCGGGTGGCGCCCTGTGCTCAGAGCTTGGTTGACCCAAAGAGCCCTCGGGTTGATCAAGATACTGAAGTCTAAGATGTGGCCCGAGCTCGACCGGACACAGGGAAAGGCCGACGTTCTCAGCCATCTTGCATATCGCTGAAATCATGGCGCCCTGAGGGAATCCAAGATTGCGGACGGTCAGCTCGACAGTAACCAAAGGGTACCGATTTTCGGAGGCTTTGAAGGCGGCACTTGTGAGCAGCATGAGCCCGAACTCATTGATCTCGACTGCAGCGCGTTCAAGATCCTCCAATAGCTCACGCCCACTGCGACCACCCACATGAATGACTCGCCTTACGGGCTGATAATCGGGACAAATCGGATCACGCTCAAAGACCTTCAACGGTCGACTCCGACGTGTTGTCAGGCTGCAAGAGCGATTCCAGCTTGAATTTTGGCGAACAGCAGGAGAAGCGCCATGTTCACGATGGCAAACATGGCAGGAACGTATGCGTGACCGGGCATATCCGCAACGAGGGTGACGATGCCCAGCGCGACCAGTGCGCCCGAGTAGGCAATGGCCGCGAAGAGGCGGCGCCATGATCTGTGATATGTCGCAGGCCGAAGAATCAAATACAGGATGCCGATGAAAATGCCGATGAGTGCGCTCACCGAGATAACGCCCCACACCGGGTAGTGCCACCGCGACAAGTTCTCGAGACCCGGATACTGCCCTTGGCGCATCGTGACGAGGCACCACACGATCCAGTACGCCAGGAAACCATAGGTTCGAATTCGCGGGCCCATTCTCATGCAGTCTAACGACCGTTCCTCCGCCACACGCTTGCAAGCCAGGGCTGTCGCTCGAACGGTAATCCCTGCGGGCGATAGTAGTGCTCCAGCTCCGCGAACGCCGCCCGTTCAAGAAACGCCCGCCATGATTCGAGGTCGTGATACACCCCGTACCGTCCGCGATTCCAGCCCTCCTCGCAATTCCCCCGGGGATTCGAGGTGAAGAGCACGCCATCGGGCTTGAGCGTGGCGTGCAATTCGCCCAACACGCGCGGCAGCTCCTGGCACGGCACGTGGAACAGCGAGGCGTTGGCGAAAATACCGTCGAAGTGTTCGGCGGGAAGGTTCAGCGCGAGAAAATCCTGCTCCCAGACCTCGCACCCGCTGTGCTCGCGTGCCATGGCGGCGAGCGCCGGGGATCCCTCGAGACCGATCGGCTCGTGGCCTAGAGTGCGAAAAGCCGCCAGGTCACGCCCGGGGCCGCAGCCGAGATCGAGTATGCGCAACGGC
>DATJEQ010000372.1:0-6178 GCA_035496495.1 Polyangiaceae bacterium | reverse complement strand
GAGTTCCAGCTCTTCTACCTGGGAGGCGTGCTCTGCAAACAGGTAGCCGGGCAGGCGCTCGAACCCACAGTTAAGCCCAGAGGCGCCAACAAGCGCAGACACCTGCTCAATGGCTTCTCGTGCAGAATCCGCGACGAGACGCGCTCCCAGTGCGCCAAATTTCTGTTCCAGCTTGTAGAAGCGCGCATCCACGGACTCGGTGAGGTGGGCAGTGGTGCAGCCTGTCACACCGTTGGCGATGTGACGCGCTTCCAGGATCGCGACCGTCGACCCGCGAGCTTTCAACAGGTGGGCGGCCGTAACTCCAGTAATGCCCCCTCCGATGATGGCGACGTCGACATGAATTCCGTCTTGGCCCAGTTGGGGAAAATCTCTTTGAACTGGCAGGGCTTGCCAGAGCGACGTGGTCCTATTCATCGCCCATCATCTTGCAAGGCGCGTGCCCCGTCCGCTCGAGGTGAACAGCCACAAACTTTCATTCACGGCAATCACCCCCGCGATGCAATGGGGCAAACCGCCACAACTGAGGCAGTGCAAGGACGCTGGCGGGGCACTGGGCCGCTGGCATCAGCCTTGCTCTAAGTTGGTTAATGCTGAGTCGCTTCTCGAATCAGACATCGGGATTCTGAACCCAGCGTAACGAGGTGTCTCATGAGTCTGTTTCTATTTCTGGTCTTCGGATTAGTCGTCGGGTTGATGGCGCGCGCATTGATGCCGGGTGAGCAGAACATGGGTGTCGTCATGACCACGATCCTCGGCGTACTGGGGTCATTCCTCGGTGGTCTGTTGGTTGGTCTATTTAACGACGCCGAACCGCTGCGGGTTCACGCTGCTGGTTTGCTGGGCAGCATAGCCGGCGCTTTGATCCTGCTGGCGCTTGGCAAGGTAACGTACCGAGGTCGCGGTCGCGCCTACCCATAGCGCGTCCATAACGCCTGGCGCGCCCTTGCGGCAGTACGCCTCAGCGCAGAGCACGCAACGTCGGTACGCGCTTTGCACGACAACCTCTGCTCATCAATCGAACCAGGAGGGCACTGTGGCAAAATGCGAAATCTGTGGCAGCGCATGCGTCGGCGCGATCGTCATATCTGTTAATGACATTCCACATACTTACGATAGTTTGGAATGCGCGATCTTCGCCCTGGCCCCGCGTTGCGCAAATTGCGGTGAGCTTGTCGTCAGCCAAGGCCATTCCTCACGAAGTGGCTTCTTCTGCACTGAGAGTTGCGCTCGCATCAATGCTTCCAGCGCGCCAGTGAGCGCCGTTGGTTAAGATTGCAGGAGTGCGCCGCATCACGGGCACGCTCCATGCAAGCACGCCCATGCAAGCACGCCCCATCGAGTGAAGATGAGTACCGAGAATTTGTCATTAAGGAGAAATACCATGAAATCAAAACTCCCCTATGCCATGGCCGCTGTTTTACTCAGCGTTGCCTGTGAAAAGTCGCTTTCCCTGCAACAGAAGGAAGCGGAAGAGGCACAAAGAAAGAGCGATCAAGAAACCGCTAAGACTCTGTCTGACACTCGACAGAAGATCGACGAGGCACGCTATCAGGGCGGCAAAGAGATGGGCCAGTCCGACAACGACATGAGCACCGTTCACCGCGACACTAACGAAAAGGTGAACGATCTCGCAGCCAGCGGAAACGAGAAGATCCGCAAAGCTAAGGAAAGCGCGGCCTCCGAAAATCAGGATGTTTCCGAAACATTGCGTAAGAGCGGTGACGATCTAAGACGCTCCGTCGAGGTGCAGCTCAACGAAATCGACAGACGAGCCGCTAATGCGCGTGAAGCATTGAGCAAGAAAACCGGTGAAGGGAAAGACAAAGCCGAAAAAGTCCTCGATGATGTGACGCGAAAAACAGAGGAGACGCGTCAGGACTTGAAGGATTTTGAGAACCGCACGGTGCAGTCCATCGAGGCATTTTCTAAGCAAATCAATGAACGCCTGAGTCAACTGGGGCGAAGTGTCGACGGTATTGAGCCGAAGAACTGACAGGAGGTTGCCATGAAAACTACCCTATTAAGCGTTGGATGGCTGAGTCTGGTTCTGGCGGTTGGCTGCGGCGGATCGGCAATGCCGGTCGCCAAAGTCGCGGATTCCAAAGCCACGATTCGGGCGGCAGAAGAAGCCGGAGCAAGCAACAATCCGCAGGCAACGTTGCATCTCAAATTGGCAAGGGACCAATTGAATCAGGCGGAAGCCCTGATCAATGAGAATGAAAACGACCGGGCGGCGCTGTTCCTGAATCAATCCCAAGCGGACGCTGAAGTGGCTCTTGGATTGGCCCACGAAGATAAGGAACGCAGTGCGACTCAGGCTTCACTGGCCCGGCTGCAACAACTCCAGTCAAGTAATCCCAACAACGTCAACAGTGCGACCAGTCCAGACCCAACCCGTCCAGACACTGTGCGCTGACGCAATCGCACCAATCGCAATCGTCTCAAACCCGCAACCTCACGGAGCGAATCATGAAATTCACAACGCTACTTGTTCCCCTTGCTCTGCTCGCGGCGTGTGCTTCGGCCACGCCCACACCTGAACTTGTCACTGCTCGCGAAGCCTACTACCGAGCCGAACATGCTCCAGAGAGTCGCCTGGCTCCTGCCAGCCTCTTGAGCGCTCGGCAAGCACTCGACAGGGCGGAAGCCGCACACAAGGACGACGCGCAGTCTAACAAGGAACGTAGCCTGGCCTACGTGGCGCAACGCCGAGCCGAGCTTGCCCTAATTGACGGTAAGACCCAAGCGCAGCGAAACCGACGAGCGGAGATCGATCGCCAATACGAGCAGACGCAAACGAAGAGGATCAACGCTTCCCAAGATCAAGTACGAAACTTGAACGCCCAGCTGTATTCGCAAGGTCAACGCGCCAATCAGAGTGAGCAAGAGTTGCAGCTGGAACGCCAGCGCACTCAGAATGCGCTCGCAAGCCTAGAGCGGGTTGCTCAGGTCAAGGAGGAAGCGCGCGGCACCGTGGTCACGCTCTCCGGCCAAGTGTTGTTCCTGAGCGGCAAGTCCGAACTCTTGCCTTCAGCAAGGGATCAGTTGCAAACGGTGGCTAAAGCATTGATCGACCAGGGAGACTCGCGGTCGATCTCAATCGAGGGTTACACCGATTCGCGGGGCGACGAATCCGCCAACATGACACTGTCGCAACAACGCGCCGACGCAGTGCGAACATTTCTGATCAGCTCTGGCGTGCCGGCCGAGCGCATGACGGCAGTCGGGAAAGGAGAAAGCTCTCCTGTGGCTAGCAATGACACTGCAGAAGGGCGTGCCAATAACCGTCGCGTGGAGCTCATCTTGAGCAATCAGGGTTCAAACGGTCGCATGAATTCAAACTCCCACGACGAGCACTGAGCATGGCAAAGAGAAAAACTCAGCGACGGTATGGCGCTACGGCAAGTAAGAAGGTCGGGCGTGCCATGCACGAAATGAAGCAGGGCACGCTGCGCTCGGGGCGCTCGGGCCAGCGCGTGAAATCACGCAAGCAGGCAATCGCGATCGGCCTGTCGGAAGCTCGACGGGCCGGAGGCAAAGTCCCAAAACGAACCAGCACCGGGCGTGGTTCTCGCTAACGTCAGTTAACGAGGTGCAACTGCGACAATCAGTCAGATGTGTGGCAGTTTGCTACATATTCGAGCGTAGGATGCTCATTTTAGCCGGAAAAAGTGAGACATCCTTTAGGCACGCCAATTGCTCAGGTGAGGCATCCGGCAGTGGTCCTTCATGATGTTCCAAGGCACATGGCAGCGGGTGAGATCGGCGGGGAGACAGTGTTTTCAAGCGCTACCCCTGGTGATCGGTGTCGTGCGCGCGGTGCGGCGAGCGAGGCGAACGAAGCCGCAGGTTGTCGGTTCGTTAGGTGCCGCCGACGTCAAGCACACGCTGAGCGATCCTTGGAAGGTTTTTCTCAATCCAAAGGAGATCGTGACGCATCGGTCACTCAGCAGTGACGACAAGCAGCAGATTTTGCAGACGTGGCAGGAGGACGCCACGCAACTTTCTGTTGCTGAAGGTGAAGGGATGGGGGGCGGGGAACCGAATCGTCTCTCAGATGTGAGTGAGGCAAAGCAGAAGCTAGCGGAGTCCGAGCACCGCCGTGTGCCTTCTGACAAAACAATTTGATAGCAACAAGGAAAGACGAATCTATGGCAATGAGCACTTGGAGCCCAACCGCAGGAACATCGCCGACGCAATCGGAGTCACCCCCGCAGCCCAGCTCCGCCCCGCAGCCCAGCTCCGCCCTGCAGGCCAATTCATCACCGCAGGCCGATTCGCCAGCGCGGGCCGATTCACCGATACAGCCCAGTTCGCCGATACAGCCCAATTCACCGGCGCGCGCCCCGGTACGGCCTGAGTCATCGCCACAACCAGCTTCGGAAATTCCCCCAGCGGCCCCCGCGGCGACCTCTGGGGCGAGTGCCCCGGAAAGTTCACAGGGGAATGTTACGAGTGCGTGGAAGTCTGAGGGGGGGCGTTTGCTCGTCGTCGATGACGACCAAAACATGTGCGAGTTTCTGGAAGTGGTGCTGAACAAACATCATCAGGTTCAGTGGGAAACATCCGCGCAAAGGGCGCTAGAGCGCGTGACGAACGAAGATTTCGATGTGATTCTCACGGATCTCAATATGACCGACATCAACGGCCTGGATCTGTGCGAGCGCATCATGAGTCTCAGGCCCGATGTGCCGGTCATTTTGGTGACAGGGCATGGCAGTATGGACAACGCCGTGGGCGCGATTCGGGCCGGGGCATACGACTTCATCACCAAACCGATCGACGCAAAATTGATCGGATTGACTGTCGGAAGAGCCCTGCAACGTCGCAGATTGGGTGAGGAAGTGAAGCGGCTGCGTAAATCGGTCGAGCTTCCGGGTGTCGCGGGAATGATCGGCAACAGCACGTCAATTCGTCGGGTTTTCGACCTGCTCTCGCGCATGCGCGACAGCGACGCGAGTGTTCTGATCATGGGTGAGAGCGGCACGGGCAAAGAACTCGTCGCCCGGGCCATTCATGAGCAAAGCAGTCGCAGCGCTGGGCCATTCCTGGCAATCAACTGCGCGGCAATGCCGCCTAGCTTGCTGGAAAGCGAGCTATTTGGGCATGTACGCGGCGCATTCACGGATGCCAAGACGACACGCAACGGCTTATTTGTAGAAGCACAAGGCGGCACAATTTTTCTCGACGAGATCGGAGAACTCCCGCTCGACATGCAACCCAAGCTGCTCAGGGCCTTGCAGGAGCACAAGGTGCGACCTGTGGGCAGCAACCAGGAGGTGCCCTTCGACGCGCGGATCGTTACCGCAACCAATCGCGATCTTGAGACGGAGGTGGCGGAGAAGCGCTTCCGCGAGGATCTCTTCTACCGCGTTAACGTGGTCAATGTGGAGATCCCACCTTTGCGCGAGCGCGGAGCGGATATTTTGCTCTTGGCCCAACATTTCATTGAGCAACTGGCAGTGCGTGCTGGCAAGGAAGTCAAAGGCATAGCGCCTGCGGCTGCCGAAAAGCTGTGCGCGTACGACTGGCCGGGAAATGTTCGCGAACTGCAAAACTGCATGGAGCGAGCCGTCGCCTTGATGCGATTTGACAGTGTGGTTGTCGACGATCTTCCAGAGCGAATTCGCAGTTACAAGGCCGATCGCCTGGTGCTGTCGGCCGACGATCCTTCGGAACTGGTCACCGTGGCCGAACTGGAACGGCGCTACACCCAGCGGGTTTTGGCGCTGGTAGGCGGCAACAAATCCCGCGCCGCCAGGATCCTGGGGTTCGATCGACGAACGCTGTATCGCAAAATGGAACGTGTCGAAGGGAGAAAGAGTACCCCTCCTCTTTCTCCCGTTTCTCCCGAACCCTGAAGCCCAGCGCTCCCGAAACGCAGTGCGTTCTGAAATACAGTGCGTTCTGAAATACAGTGCGTTCTGAAATACAGCGCGTTCTGAAATACAGCGCGCTCAATTACAGTTAGGCGATGAATCGCTTGAGTTCGCGGCACAGCTCGTGGGTGCGCTGTTGCCGAGGCAGCAGTTCCGCGTTGATGAATTGCTGCACATCCCAGGGCTGCCACTGGTCCTGCTTGTACATCTTCAGGCAATGGTCTTCGAATTCCTCCAGGGATGCCACCGCGGCCTTGTCACCAAACAGGTTGGCCCCGCTCTGAACGGCCTTCGCT
>DATJEQ010000371.1:0-9103 GCA_035496495.1 Polyangiaceae bacterium | reverse complement strand
ATCTTCGCGCGCATTAGTGAAGCCCATCAGATCTTGATCCACGAAGAGCAGCGCAAAGAGTACGATCGGCTGCGCAAAAGCAAGGGCCAAGAAGCCCAAGAGCAAGAGACCGTGCGGCAGGTGCTGCGCGCTGCCGGAGCGTTTCAAAAAGCTCAGGTTTTGGCCAAAAAGAACGACTACGCGGCGGCGGAAGATGCGGCCAAGGTGGCCTACGAGGGCGATCCAACCCAAGCGGAGTACGGCGCGTTTTACGCGTGGCTGGTGACCCAGAATCCGAACAACAAGGAGAAGGATTTCGACACATTGATCGCCATCCTCAATCGCTCGGTCGACGACGACCCCCAGAGCGTGCCCATCCGCCTCTATCGAGCAGTGGTACTCAAGCGCGCAGGCAAGATGAATGAATCCATGCGGGATTTTCGTTTTGTGAACGATCAACAGCCCGGTAACGTTGAGGCGGCGCGCGAGCTACGCTTGCACAAGATGCGGGTTGAGGAATCCAAGAGCAACAGCGGAACTCTGCTCACCAAATTGTTTAAGAAGTAAGTCTAAGGAGCTCTCTCTCTGGCTACCGTTAAGCGGGCGATACGGCTCTGGCTGGTGCGCCCGCGCAGCCCAATCGCGAGACGTTCAGAGCCAGTGAGCGAGCAGACCCGTTGCACGGTGTTGCTGAAGAGTCGCAGCTCTTCGCCCACGCGTTCGACTCGATACACGCCGTTGCGCGGCGCGGGCTGGGGCCAAGCGCACGAGCCGGCACCGAAAGCCTGATCGCCCAGCAGCAACAATGGCGGTGGCCCCTGTTCGACGGTCAGCTGCAAGTTGAAATCCGCGTAGCGTGTGTCGGTAATCCAGACAGCAGCATTGCCCAACAGTTCAAGTCGCTGATCGTCAGCGTAGCGCGCGTACTCTTCTGCACTGGCCCAAGCGCTCGGTGCTAGTCTGCTGCTGTCAGTGAGCAGAAACGGGGTGACGTCTGCGGAATAGAGATTGCGGGTATCGTGCCGCAAGGCGAGCAGCTGCGAGGTATCAACGCCAAGCTCTAACCAGCTGAAGAGGCCGGCATCAATGGGCAACGCCGCGTGGAGCTCACTGCCCTGCATTACGCCCAGATCGATGGAGCTGGGTGTGAATTGGCCACTCCAAGGGTTGAAACGCCACAGCGCGCCGTTGCTGAGCAAGAAAGGCTCACCGACGCTGGCACTGATCAGCTGGGCGTTGCAGCTTTGCGCTTCAGTGGGCAGATCCGGCAAGTGCGCGGCATTGAGCTTTTGGTCGATCCAAAAGACGTCGGCCACAGGCGCAGCATTGCCGTCACAACCGCCCACTGCGAGCACGCCCCCGCCCACAGTTGCGACAAAGGCGCGCCCCAACGCGGGTGGATCGAGGGCGACGCTGCCCAGCGCAGCGCTGGCCTGGGCATTGAACCATTCAACCACCGCCACGGGTGATTCACTTCCGGCCTCAAGCGTGTACCCGCCCGCAACCGCAATGCGTCCATCGTCGAGCTGTAGCGCGGTGGGCGCAATGCGCGGAGCCATCAATGATACATCGGCCGCTTCAGCGCCGTGCGCGGTGACGATCTCAAGGCTATCGAGCGCAGCGCCGTTGCTGCCAGCACCCCCCAGCAACAGAACCGAATCAGCGCTGAGCGGCAATGCCGCGTGCTTCGTGCGAGGCTGTGAGAGTGCGATCAACGAAGTGTTGCCGGAGAAATGTCGGCTGGACAGGTCGAACACCTCTGCGTCGTCGTGAGCCGTGCTCGCGGCTGGATCTTCGCCGCCCGCGATCAACATGCTGTCGCCAAAAGCGCTGATGGTCGCGAAGGCCCGTGCACGCGTCATGCGTGTTGTGCCGAGCGGAATATTCTGGCCACTATTCAGATCGACCAATTGCGCCTTGCGCGCATTGGTTCCACTCGCCGCGGCTGCGCCGGCAGCAAGGAGCCATGGCCCCACAAGCCCCAGCGCGGTGCCTTGGTCGAGGCGCGCGCTCGCGCTGTCACCGATCAAGAGCGGGCAGGCCTGCAGCGCGGGCAACAGCAAGGCATTGGTGTCGGCGTCTTCCTGAATCGTTGCGACACCCCAAACAGGGTCGGGGCCCACGCTGCGTAGCTCCAGCGCCGCTGTCTGAGCTGGGATTTGCAGCGCTTGCTCGCGTGCTCCCTCGTCGAGAAACGCCACGGTGGTGTTGCTGGGATCGAAATCGCCCAGCGCTCGTATTTCTATGGTGCGCGAACCCGAATGATCGCTCGCTGGTGTGCACAGCGGGGCGTAGTGGGCGGCAATGAGCTGGGCTTGCGGTGCGGGCCGGGAGCCACAGCTGAGTAACACCCATGCGGCTAAGGTTGAGCTAAGATGCCGCACGCGCATGTTTCCCCAAGTCTTTGGCAAGTACGTGTTCGAGCGGGAAATGGCTCGGGGGGGCATGGCGCGGGTGTTCCTGGCGACGCTACGCGGAGCAGGTGGCTTCGAGAAACGGCTCGTCGTCAAACAGATCCGCCCCGAGTTGGCGTCCGACGAAGAATTCGTCCGGCGTTTTGTGGCGGAGGCGAAAACGGCGGTGAGTTTGAGTCACCCTAACATCGTTCCAGTTTACGAGCTGGGTGTCGAGCAAGGGATCTATTACATCGCGATGGAGCTGTGTGAGGGCGTGACTTTGGCCGAACTTTTGCGGCACCAAGGTGCGCTGTCGGCGAGTGAAGGGGCGTATTTGGGCGTGGAGGTGTGCCGCGCGCTGGATTATGCGCACCGGCGTTCGGTGGTGCACCGCGACGTGACTCCGGGCAATGTCATGATCGACGCTGAAGGCGCAGTGCGTTTGATCGATTTTGGTATTGCCGCCAGCGTCGTGCATTCGGCGCAAGGTCACGCCCAAGTCTTCGGTTCATTGGGTCACATGTCGCCAGAACAGTTAGCAGGTCAGCACGCGGGGCCAGTGAGCGATGTCTTTGCTCTGGGCACAGTGTTGATCGAAGCGTGGACAGACAGAGCGCCTTTTCGACGCGACACTCTAGAAGAGGCCCAAGCGGCGCTGCGGCTTGCTCCCGCAAAACTCAGCGCGAGCAATCCGCAACTGTTGCCGCTAGACGCTCTGCTCGCGAGGGCGGTGGATGAAGATCCCTCTGGGCGCCCTCAGAGCGCCGAAGATTTCTCGCGCCCGTTGCGCGACTTCCTCAAATCGGCCGACACCGGCGACGTAGCGCGCAAGCTCGGACGCAAAGTGGCTCAGATCTTGGCAGAGCGCGAGGCGATGCCGACTCCCTCACACGACTGGCAAAGCGAGGAACCTGAACAACCGACGAGCGGCGGCAACACCCGCACGTTCGCGGCGCAACCCGTATTGGCGGAATGGACGCAGCCTCTGCCGATCGCCGGTGAAGCGAGCGTGGGTCCACAAACCGCCAAGCTTGTGGCCGCCAGTGCCTCGCAGCACCGACTCATGCGCGTGCTCCTGGCCATCGTCGTCGGCATCGGGTTGATCGCGTTGTGGCTTGTTCTGCGCGGCGTGCAGCAGCCTCACGCGCTGGCGCCCACCGTCGTGATTGCGTCGAAGACGGTCACGACGATTCCCTCGGTAGCAACGGGGCCAAAGGAATCGTTGCCCGCCGCACCGCCAGTTGATCCCAAGTCAGCGAGCGCAATGCTGAACGGCGCTGCGGTGAGCAGCGCCGCAGTCGGGCCCGCTATTGAGCGACATTCCAGCCCGTCAGCCACCGGCGCCGCTTCTGGCGTTGCGGCCGAGTCCAAGCCTCCAGTTGCCCAAGGAGCGCTGACGCTGAGCGCGTCGCCTCCGTGTCAGGTTCTTGTGGATGGTCAGGCCAAAGGGCGCACGCCGGTGCGCGGGCTGTTATTGCCGGTGGGTGGACACCGTGTGGAGTTCATCAGCGACCTGACGCAAGAGCACCTGACTACCAGCATTGATTTGAAAGAGGGGCAAACCCCTGCGCTGCACGCCGATTTCACAGCAGCCACTCCCCGCCTGATGGTGCACTAGGGACTTCGTGTGTCAACCCAGCCTAGTCGAATCCAATGTGCCACTCTGCCGTAGCGCTTCGTACAGCACGATGGCCACTGCGTTCGCGAGGTTCAATGACCGCACGGCACCTAAAGTGGGGATCGCGAGCACCTGCTCCTCGCGTCCTTCCATGAGCGAATCCGAAAGCCCCACGCTTTCTTTACCGAACACCAACAGATCGCCGGGCTCGAAGCGCGCTTGCAGGTAACTGCGTGCGCTCTTGCCACTGAACAACCAAGTGCGACTGGAGGGAGCTGCGGCACGGGCGGCAAGCTCTGCCTGATTCAAGGAGTCGTGCGTGCGCACATCTACCAGGTGCCAGTAATCCAAGCCCGCGCGACGGACGGCGTGGTCGTCGATCTGAAAACCGAGTTTCCCTACCAAGTGCAGCACAGTGCTGGTCGCCGCGCACAGGCGCGCGATATTGCCGGTATTCGGGGGGATTTCAGGCTCAACCAGCGCGATATGAAAGGGGTTCAGCAGGGCTTTTGCACGCAGCCGCACAGCTGGGGGGGCCGGTTCTTGCGTCATGAGGGATAGGTTTTGATGCACCTGGCCCCGGTTTGGCAAGGCTTGGCTTGACGTCTATCCCACGACCCAAGTAGCCTCACCAGAGCGGAGATATCCTTGGAAATTCGTGCTCGTATCCTCGCGATAGCTTCCGTTGTCGGCGCGCTGACAGCGGCCTCCTTCGCGCAGGCCGAGCCGCTCAATCCCACTCTTTCACGGCTGGTTGTCAACCCGGCGTGTCAAATGGGGCCCAATGCCAATGGGGTGCCCACCTATGGCACTTACAACCCGGGCTACCTGCGAGCGGGCGGCGATCCGTTGACGCAAACGGGCGTGTGCCAGGCGGACAACGATGCGTTCACACGCCTGATCAGCCAGTGGGCATTTGTGGTGGCGCCCACCGCCATGCATAGCGCGCGTACAACCGGCTACGGCGGATTTGATTTCTCCCTGCAAGGCGCATTCACGAAGATCGACAGCGGCGCGGATTATTGGCTGCGCGGGACTCAGGGTTCTCGCGATCCCAGTAACGGCGCGGCATCTCAACAGGGTTCTCCGCCCGGGATCTTGGCGAACTATTCGATTGTCGCGCGCAAGAGTTTTGGTTTCGGCTTAGAGACAGCGCTGAACCTGGGCTTCATTCCCAGCAGCAGCATCATCACGGGCGGCGCTGATGTGCGAATGGCCCTTCTGGAAGGCTTTCGCACCGGCGTCTTAGGAGTGTTCCCGGACATCGCGGCGGGCGGCAGCGTGCGCACCATCACCGGTACGACGGAGTTCCAGCTCACCGTGGCTGGGCTAGATGTGCAGATTTCTAAACCGCTGGCAATCGCCAGCTCATCGGTGCTCACGCCTTGGGTCGGTTATCAGCACTTGTGGATTTTCGGCAATTCGGGTCTGGTGGATCTGACGCCTGCAACGGATGCGCTCAATTATTGCGGCTATGCAGGGCAAGACATCCCCGGCAATCCCCGCGCTTCGGCGAACGACGGCCAACCGATTTGCAATGGTGGCTCACCGTTGGATTTCAACAATAACGTCGTCTTCGATCAGGTTCGACTCAATCGCGATCGCATGATGTTCGGTTTGAATTACCGCTATGAAATGGTGAGCGTTGGCGGGCAATTCATCACGGATTTGCTGGCGCCCGCGAAGGCTCAAAAATCAGGCTCACCTGAAGCGAATGCGCTTGCCGGCACGCCGCGACAGTGGACCATCGTGGGCTCACTGGGCGTGGAATTTTAGATTTTTGACTTGAGTTTTTGCGCTGTCTAAGCCCGCTTTCTTGCGCGGGGGTGTCGCCATGCCACAACAGATCGCACGGATGTTCGAGCTCGATCCCAATTCGCCCCATTTGCAGCGCGCCCTGACGCATTCGAGTTTCGCCAACGAACAGGGCGATGCAGAAGACAATCAGCGCCTGGAATTCTTGGGTGATTCAGTGCTTGGCTTGTGCGTGAGCGAGCTTTTGTGGCAGCGCTTTCCGGAAGCGGATGAGGGGCAGCTCTCGCGCATGCGCTCGCAACTGGTGAGCACCGAGGCGCTCGGACAGTGGGGCCACGAACATGGCATCGCGGCGGCGTTGCGCGTGGGTCGTGGCGCTGAAAGCAGCGGCTTGCGTGAGAACACCAGCGTGATCGCCGACACCGTTGAAGCCATCATTGCGGCCGTGTTCCTGGAAGGCGGGCTCGAATCGGCGCGCAAAGCATGCAACACCGTGGTTTCCGTGCAGTTAGAGCGGCTCGTGCAGGGCATTCCCGGCGATCCAAAAACGGTGCTGCAAGAACAAGCTCAGGCGCAAGCCCGCGTGATGCCCAGCTATGCGTTGATTGAAACCTGGGGCCCTGCGCACGAGAAATGGTTCAAAGTGCGGGTGAGTGTCGCGGGCGTCGATCTTGCCGAAGGCACCGGTCGCTCCAAGCGCGCCGCTGAACGCGCTGCGGCCCAAGCGGCGCTCTCAAAATTGACGCAAGAGCAGTCGGCTTCAGGCGCTGCAGCTCAGGGTGATCGAGGGCCCCATGAATAGCTACTGTGCGCGCCGCACACGACGATTGGCGATCGCTGCCCTGCTCGCCGTGCTTTGCTTGTCGGGGGTAGCGCTCGCGGGGACGTATTTGAATCGGGCCCTGGTGCTGGTGAAGCATTCCGGGGAAGAAGCAGAATTTCTGCGCTCGCACCTCTACGATCTGGAGCTCGCGCGCATCACTCAGCGCGTCGCCGAGGCGCGCCTTCGCGCGGCCCGGGAAACCCAAGTGCCCAAGGAAGTGGAGCAGGCTCACCCTCACCTATTGCTGTTGCTCGAACACTACGAGCGCGCCGCCAGCGCGGCCCTTGAGAGCAAGCCGGGGAAATTCGCAGAACTAGTCAATCAAGCGCATGACGAAGAGCAGATCTTCCGCTCAATTCTGCGTCAATTCGGTTGGCCTCTGCCCGACGAACACTGAAATGGTCGCTCGCTAAACCCGCTACTGGCGTAGCGGAGGAAATGCGTCGATGGGCTGCTCTTTGTGATGCAGTTTTGGCACTTGTTCGATCCATTGGTGGTGGAAGTCGGTCACAGCCTTCGAGCGCAACTGTTGGACGAGAGACGCGGTTGCAGAATCGACTCGTTCCTTGAGCAAGCGCTGGCGGACGGTTGCCGACACCTCACTCAGGGTTGCGCTGTGGCCCGGCCGGTGCCCGCGGCGCCAGATCACCCAGTTGTGCTGCCCGTCTGACACCGCGTGCTCCAGGATCTGTCCATCTGCAGCACGGATCACCGCCGCATAAATCGCAGGGCTGAGCTGCACCGTAGGGTCATCGGTAGTGCCGTCCGGGCGTACAAAAGCACCAATGGATTCAGTGGCCTCCGCACTCGCAGGCCGCCGCCGCTGCGCCAGCGATTTCCACCGCTCAACGCCGTCCGCACCCTGACATCTGCCCACTATTTCTTTTGCTTCATCGGGGCTATTCACCTCAATGCGCCAGATCAGCAGCGCTTCTGGAACGCTGAATTCGGCGGAATGTTGTTCGAAGTAGCGGCGGATCTGCGCGTCATCAATCGTTGGTGCAATCTGCTTTGCCAGATCTTCCTGCAGCGCCACAGTCAGGAGTTGATCGCGCCGCGTCCGTACGCTGGGATCGTCAAGCAGGTGCTGATCTTGCGCGGCCTGAGCCAACAGCAATTGGGGGATCAGCCCTTGCTCGAGAAAGCTGCGCGCGTCATGGGCCTGCCATCCGACGGGGAGCGACGTCGCGGAGCGCTGGATCGCGTATTCCACCTGCGCTCGTGACATATTTTGAGCCCCCACTTGCAACACGGGTTGCTCGGCGCTGCTGGCGAGTGCGCCGCCACACAGCAGCAAGAGCATCAGCCCCCACGCCGCGGTCGCTCGTCTGTGTGGGGCATTGACCATAGGCTTCCCGCTGCGCCGAAGCTTAGCTCGGGCGGGCCCCAGCGCGATAGCGGAGCAACCCAGCGCGATAGCGGAGCAACCCGTCGGCTTCAGCTGGCCTTGCGAACGCCTAGGTTGCGGGTCGAACGCACAGGGCGCTCGCTCACTGGCACCAATTGCACTTTGCACTGCAGTTCTGCCAGACGCTGCTTCGTCACGGCCAGCGCTTGTGCGCTGCTGTCGATCCCTACGGCGCGCCGGTTCAGCCGATTAGCGACCGCCATACTCGTTCCGCTGCCCACGTAGGGGTCCAAGATCCAATCATGAGGGGCGGTGCAGCTGGTGATCAATCGCTCCAACAGGGCTTCGGGTTTCTGTGTGGGGTAACCGGTGCGCTCGCGAGCCACGGGCGCGACAATGCCGATTTCCCACACATCGCCCATCGGTGCGCCCGGCGTCGGTTCCTCCTGCGTGCTGGAGCGGGCGCGTCGGCCGTCCGCATCCAGCACGGCCCGCTGCTTGCGATCCCCCCAGGTGGCCAGCGTTGAAGGCGCTAAGGGCTCGTACAGGGTCGTGAAACGCGGTGGCACGCGCGGATCCTTCACATAGCGCAAGAGCACGTCGTGCATGCGCTGAAAGTTTTGGGTTTTTGCCGGCCAGCGTCGGTAGCGCCAAATGATCTCGCTCGCGAAGCAGCCGGGCCCAAAGATCTCATCGCACAGCACTTTGAGGTAATGGCTTGTCTTTGGATCGACGTGCAGCACCATGCAGCCGTTGGGGGCCAGCAGCTCGCGCACACGCTCGATCCGTGGCCCCAGCGAGCCCAAGTACTCCCCCATGTTCTGCCAGCGGTCGTCAAACGCGGGGGTCAGCTGGCGCTCAATCGCCCCCTTGGCGGTGCGCTTGCGGGTCACTTTGGAGTGCTGCTTTCCCGTCAGGAAGGGGGGATCCAAGTAGGCCAGGGTGAACCGCCCCGCCCAGCGGTTCTGAAGCGCCGAAAGACCGCTCAGGTTGTCCCCGCCCAGCAAGTAGTTCACGTCTCGCTCGGGCAACGCCCCCGCGGCTGACGCCGCAACAGCGGATTCGGGCTGTGTTCGTCCGGGCCACTGCAGGGTCACGGGAAATGCTGTCATGGTGCAGCGAAATCGTAACGAAGCGGCTCTCCATAGGGGCAACTTCTCGGGTGAGCTCGCCCGACCACGGCT
>DATJEQ010000370.1:0-3938 GCA_035496495.1 Polyangiaceae bacterium | reverse complement strand
AATCTCGCCGTCGACTCCGAGTTGGCCGATCCGTGGTCCAAAACCGCGCTCGCAGTGGCGACGGTGAACACTGCCCCCGCTACCAACCCCTTCAACAACGGTCTGGTGGATCCCTGGCCGGCACCGCGTGCCGATTACGATCTGCACGACATCGTCGACCCTTGGGCGGCGCCCAACTGACGAACGCTGGGGCTCAGCGCCCCAAGCCCTGGTACACAAAGCCTGCCGCGACCAATTCATCGCGCGCCATCACGTTGCGGCCGTCAAAGATGTGCCGCCCCCGCATCAGCTGTTTGAGTCGCTCCACGTTGGGAACGCGGTACTGATTCCATTCGGTGCACAATACCAAGGCGTCCGCGCCTTTGCAGGCTTCGTAAGCGTCAGCTACCAGCACAACTTGATCGACGATGCCGGCGGCTTTCAGATCGGCGCGACCGGTTTCCAGCGCTTGCGGATCGGTCGCGTGCACCTTGGCACCGCGTTTGACCAGTTCCGCAATCAGACGTAGCGCCGGCGCTTCACGCACATCGTCAGTTTTTGGCTTAAACGCGATGCCCCACACGGCGATCGATTTGCCCTTCAATCCCCCGAGCCCGCGCTCAATGTGGCCCAACATGCGCTCGACCGGTTTTTCATTGGCGCGAATGGCGGCGGACGACACTTCCATTGCCACCCCAAGCTCACTGCCCGTCTGAACCAGGGCTCGCAAGTCTTTCGGGAAACAGCTGCCACCAAAACCGAGGCCTGGGTAAAGGAATTGAAAGCCAATGCGTGGATCGGCGCCAATTGCGATGCGCACGTCTTCCACATCCCCGCCTGCGGCCTCACACAGCGCGGCCACCTCGTTCATGAACGAGATCTTCGTGGCCAGCAGCGCATTCGAGGCGTACTTGACGATTTCTGCGCTCTTGGGGGTCATGCGCAAGATACGATCGCGTTGACGGTTGAACGGCGCGTAGAGCTTGGCCATCAACTCGAAGGCGCGATCATCATCCGTGCCGATCACGATGCGATCCGGCTTTTGAAAGTCGGAAATCGCTTCGCCTTCCTTGAGAAACTCGGGGTTGCTGCACACGTCGATTCGGTGCTTGCAGATCTTGCGCGTCAGCTCCGTGACTTTTGCGTTGGTGCCCACCGGCACAGTGCTCTTGAGCACGATCACCAGATCATGTTCAGCCAGCTCGGCAATTTGCCGGGCTACACCGAGCACATGGGTCAGGTCGGCGGAGCCGTCTTCGCTCGGGGGTGTGCCCACTGCGATGAACACAATCGAGCGATCGCGGAGTGCTTCCGCAAGGTTGGTAGTGAAGTGCAGTCGTTCGGGCCAGTTGCGTTTGACCAGCTGATCGAGGCCGGGCTCGAAGAAAGGCACTTGCCCCTGACTCAAGCGATCCAGCTTGCCTTGATCGACGTCCACGCAGGTGACGTCATCCCCGGTTTCAGCGAAACACGCGCCGGCGACCAGGCCCACGTAGCCGGTGCCCACAATTGCTATTTTCACGCCGGGAAACCTAATCCGGACGGCAGATCTTGGCAACCGCGCGATTGCGCCGGCGTGTAGTCGATTTGATCCAGGATACTCGTCGCGCGTGCAGCGGAAATCCCAAACCACTCGGCAAGGCGTGAAATCAGCTCAAGCTCGGCGGGATCCACATGCCGATCGGCGAGTGCGACCGCCGCCGCCAGAGCAAAGGCCCCCTCGGCGCTTTGCACGTCGTAGGCCAGTGCGCCGGCGATCTGCTGCAAGCGCTGCTCGCGCCCTTCGTTGGTGAGCAACGCGCGATAGTTCTCCAGCATCACATCAATGATTCCGTCTGCAAGCAGCTCGGCGGTTAGGCCACGAATGGCCCCGCGGATCGCCACACGCTCATCCGCCTTGAGATCGCCATCCGCGGCCATCATCAGGAACATTGTTTCCGCGACTGGGTCAACGCGGGTGAGGGCAGCTTTTTCGGCGTCGCCCAGCAGTCCCTGCTGCATCAGCGTCGCATAGGCGGAAGACACAACAGTTGCGGGCCGTTGGCCACTCTGCAGCAGCGCCTCGGCCAACTTGCGAATCGTGGCGGTGTCGATGTTCACCGCGCAAAAGTACACCCCCTTCAGGCGGCGATCCAGAGCTTTGGGCCCCTTGTCGCCTTGGGCCCAGAGCCTTGGGCCTCTTGTGGCCATGGGCCCGTCCGGATAACGTGAATGCAGCGTTCTTGGGGGGCTCCGGCATGACCACAATTTCATCGGAGGGACAGCGCTTGCGTGTTCTGGTTGTCGACGACGAACCGATGATCGCTAAATCGATCGGTCGTGTGCTGCACGGAGTAACAGTTCAATCCGCGGAATCCGGCAAGCAAGCGCTGGAGATCTTGGCGCTTGAGGCCCCGTTTGATCTGCTTTTGTGCGATCTAATGATGCCCGACATGAACGGCATGGAGTTTTACATGGCACTGAACAAGCGCTGGCCGGAGGTAACCGCGCGTGTGGTGTTCATGAGCGGTGGCTCTTACGTGCGCGAACTGGACGATTTCCTGGGCAACGTGCCCAACCGCCATCTGAAAAAGCCTTTCTCGTCCGACGAACTGCGCTTGCTCGTAGCCGAGATGTCAGGGGGCTGAGGAACACAATCAGGTGCCCGCGACGACCGCGTCTTGACAGCCCGTCACAACGTGTCACAAGAAGAGCCATGGCTCGCGTGCGTTGTCCTCGTTGTTGCGTCGTGAAGGCGATGGATTGCTCCATTGTCATTGCGATGGTGCGCGTTTAGGCAGCGAGTCTTATTGAGCAAAACAAGACCCGCTGGTAGCAGCGGGAGCCGGGTTTTCTGAGTTTTCGCTGTGAGCCAGGGGGCACACAGGAGACCTCATGGAAAACCCCAATCAACAAAACCAGCCAACCGATCCCAATTGGTGGCAACCGTTCTTTGAAGGCCCTTTTGGGCGGCTTCAGGTGGGTGGGGCCTTCGAGCCCGACAGCGCCGCAGAAGCCCATCTGATCCAAACTTGGCTCAATCTTACGCCTGGCGCAAAGATCCTAGACGCCCCCAGCGGCGACGGCCGCATCGCCCGCGAGTTGGCGCGCCGCGGTTTCAACGTCACCGGCATCGACTTCAACCCGAAGGTGATCGAAGCAGGCAAGGCACTGGCCAAAGCCCAAGATCTGTCCATCCATTTCTCGACCGGCGACATCCGCGATCTCCCCTTCGACAAGGAGTTTGATGCCGCAGTCTCGTGGTGGAGCAGTTTCGGCTATTTCAACGATGACGACAATGCGCGCTACCTTGCTGGCCTGTGGCGGGCATTGAAACCCGGCGGGCGTTTGGTGCTCGACCTGCTCGTCGCGGAGAGCCTGTACACATTCCACCAGCAACGCGGCTGGCACGAACACACCACCAAAGAGGGAACTGTTCGCGTGTTAGAGCAGCGCGAACTCGATCTCGAAGCCGGACGGATCGTGTCCGAATGGACGTTTCTGTTCAAGGATCGCGAGGAAACCCAGCGCGTCTCAATCCGCGTGCCCACCTACCACGAGCTGTGCAACGACCTGAAACAAGCCGGGTTCACCGCGTTCACCGGTTACGAGCGCCCCAGTGGGAAACCATTCAAGCTCGGATCGCCCAGGTTGTGATGACGCCGCCACCTGGAACATCTTGCAGCGCTTGATCGAAAAGCTCGAAATGGGGAGGGAGAATCGATGGCCCGGTGAGTTGCCGGAAGAGTTCGTGAGCAAGAAGCTCAAGGCGATCGTTGGGTTTGAGATCCCTCTCGACCGCATTGAGGGCAAGTTCAAACTCGGTCAGAACAAGAGCGCCGCGGACCAAGCGGGCGCCTTCGCAGGTCTCGCCAGCGAAACAAGCCCCGAGGGGCAAGCGCTAGCCAAGTTCGCGGAGCGGTACTTCGCGCGGCGCGTTAGGGAGTAAGCGTCCGTGTCAGCTCCAACCTTTGAGCAAG
>DATJEQ010000369.1:0-13109 GCA_035496495.1 Polyangiaceae bacterium | reverse complement strand
GCGACGGCTGCGAAGCGTCCTGCGTATCATTCAGTCACGATTAATACCGCATCGCGGCCTCAAGCGCCGCTGCCACGACGACGCGCGCCGCGACTCCCGCTTTGGCTGCGAGTTTCGCGCATTGGTCGAATTCGGGTTTGTATTGGGGGGGGCCGAAGTCGCCTTCGCTGATTTTTACGGGGACCTCCCCGTAGGGCGTCTGGACAGTGACGATGCGGCGGGGGCGTTCTAGGCGGCGTACGGAGTGGTGACGGACGCCGATTGTTGTCGATTCGCTCATCAGGGCGTGCGCGACGGCTTCGGCGTGAGCGTTGGGGGCGATGGCGGTGAGGACTAGGCCGGGGCGGCCTTTTTTCATCACGCAGGGCACGGCCCAGGCATCGACGGCACCGGCGGCGAGCAACTGTGTGATCACGTGGGCGGCGAGTTCGCCGCTCAAGTCGTCGACGTTGGCTTCTAAGACGACGTGGGTGCCTGCTTCGCTGCGGCCCACTATTGGACTGCGCCCCGACACAATGCTGGGGTCCGATGTGAGGCTCCCGTCAGCTGGTGGAGTGTTGCTTGAATCGACGCCAGATAACGGCTCACCCAGGACCGCGCGCAGGGCGTTGAGACGATCAGGCAGCTCTTTGCTGCCGCGGCCATAGCCGACTCGGTTCGGGGAAAAATTGGGCCAATCGCAGTAACCCTCGGCGATTGTGGAGAGAATCGCAGCTCCTGTGGGGGTGACCAACTCCGCTTCGATGTTGGCGGGGTATGTGGGCACTCCTTGTAAACACAGCACGGTGGCGGGGGCTGGAAGAGGCAGAGCGCCATGCCGGCTTTGAACGGTACCGCGACCCATGGGCAACGGGCTCGCGAGCACTCGTGCACCCAAGTAACGAAGGCACGCCGCGCTGCCGACAATGTCGACAATTGCGTCGACTGCGCCCACTTCGTGGAAGTGCACTTCATCAACGCTCACACGGTGCACTTCCGCTTCGGCCTGGGCGAGCCGGAGAAAAATCTTAATCGCAAGGGCTTTGACGTCTTCATCGAGCGAAGACTTGCTGATCAACGCTTCGATTTCCTTGAAGCCTCGTTCGGGTTGCGCACTTTCAACGTCGACGTTGAAAGCCGTAGCCCCAATCGCGCCCGCGTATCCGTGCTCGACGCGCAGCTTCACGCCGCTCAGTCCCAATTGCGCCACGCAACTTTCGACCAAGCTAAAAGGCACACCCAAATCCAGGAGCGACGCGATCGTCATGTCGCCCGCAATGCCGCTCTGCGCATCGAAGAACAGGATTTGTCCCTTCCCCGCGTGACGCTCCAACACCGCGTGACGCTCCAACACCGGGTGATCCGATTTCACTTCGAAACTCGGATCGTCGCTCACTATTACCGTGCGCCCGCCTCCCGTTGCGCCCCCGGGTTGAGCGTGGCTGTGAGGGCGATGATGGGGGTGCGATCCCTTGTGAAAAAAAGGCTTCATCCCGCTCCCTTTTGCATCATTGGGCCCATGACCATGCGCGCCACTGCGACTGCTCCTCCAAATCCGTTGTCGATGTTCACCACGCTGATCCCCGCAGCGCAACTGGTCATCATGCCGAGCAGCGCCGCCAGGCCATCAAACGCCGCACCGTAACCGACGGAGGTGGGAACCGCCACCACGGGACAGGCCACCAGCCCTCCGACGACACTGGCAAGCGCGCCTTCCATTCCCGCGATCACCAAAATGGCGGGCGCTTTTTGCAAGCGCGGCAACTCTGCAATCAAGCGCTGCAGCCCCGCCACCCCCACATCTTGAATCAGCACGCCGGGCACACCGCACACCCGCAGCGTCAACATCGCCTCCGCCGCCACCTTGGCATCACTGGTGCCCGCCGAGAGCACGAGCACGGGCTCTTCCAACTTTATCTGGGACGTCGCGTTGATCTGAAACGCCGCTTCCGCCACGGGGTCGAATTCCACCGAGGGCAACCGCTGACACACCGCCGCGGCCTTCTCGGTCGAAATTCTAGTGATCAGCAGATTCGACCCCACCTGCACGATCTCGCGCGCGATGCCCACGATCTGTTCGGCTGTCTTCTGCTGCCCAAAGATCACTTCCGGCAGCCCTTGACGCAGGCTTCTGTGATGATCGACCCGCGCGTACTCCAAATCCTTGAAGGGCAGATCGCGCAGTTGGTGGAGGGCTTGATCGACCTCGATCCGCCCCGCTCGAAGCTGCTCCAGAAGATCGCGCAAAAGATCGGGCGTCACGGTGCTTTCCCTAGCCGACCAGGGGCCCAACGTCGAGCATTGCCCGTGATCCTGCGCAAAGCGGTTGAACGCCTGTGCTTGTCGTGCTGATCTCCCGCGGTGCCCCCACAAGCTTCCAACAGCTCCCGCATCGATCTCGCCACGCTCGCCGATTTAGCGCAGAAGCTGGCCCAATCCGCCAAGAGCCGCGGGGTTGACCTGGCTGAGGTAAAGGCCGGCCAAGGCTGGGAGTTAGACACCAAAGTCCGTTTGGGCCAACGCGAGCTGGTTCAGGAAGCCGGACACAAGAGCGTTGCCTTGCGCGTGATGCGCGACCAACGCGTCGCCGTTACCTCAAGCAGCGATCTTTCTGAGGCGGGCCTTGAGCGCTTGCTGCGCGATGCCTTTGAGCTCTTGGAATTGAGCCAACCCGATCCCTTTGCGGGTCCGGCTCCTTCTGAGTTATTGCAGCAGAAAACAGACCTCGATTTGGATCTGCTCGACCCTGAAGTCGATCGCGTCGATGCCGCCCGAGCCACCGAAATGGCAACCCAAGCCGAACGCGCGGCGCTCGACTACGACAAGCGCATCACCCTCAGTGAAGGAGCCACTGTTTCCCGTGTCACCGGCGGCTCTGTGTTGGTGCTGGCCGACGGCTTCGTGGGAACGCAGCTTGGCTCCTACATCAGCATTGTCGTCTCTCCGGTGGTCGAAGATCAGGGAGGCAAACGTCGACGCGGTCACTATTGGGCCGCGCGCCGTCACCTTGCCGATCTTGAACCCGGCGAAGAAGTGGGGCGCGAAGCCGCAAGACGCACACTGCGCCAACTCGGTCCGCGTAAAATCGACAGCTGTGAAATTCCGATCGTGTTTGATCCGGACACGGCGCGTTCTGTGATTGGTTCCTTCGCAGGGTGTTTGCTCGGCGGCGCCATTTGGCGCCGCTCCAGCTACTTGGCGGAGCGCGAAGGGTCACAAGTTGCGAGCCCGCTGATCACGCTGATCGACGACCCATTGATACCCCGAGCGCCCGGTTCCCGCGTATTCGATGGCGAAGGCGTCGCATCGCGTCGCAACGTCGTAGTCGAGCAAGGCAATCTCAGGACGTTTCTGCTGGACAGCTACGCGGCGCGCAAGCTCTCGCGCAGCACGACCGCCAGTGCAAGTCGCGGCGGCGGCTCTGTGTCGGCATCCACGAGTAACTTCATCATGCAGGCGGGCTCACAGAGTCGCGAGGCGCTGATCGCGAGCACGGCAAAGGGCCTCTATGTAACGGAAATGATGGGGCAAGGCTTCAACCCAGTCACCGGGGATTTTTCCCGCGGCGCCACGGGCTACTGGATCGAAAACGGCGAGCTGACCTTTCCCGTCAGCGAAGTGACCATTTCCTCCAATCTCGATCGCATGATGAAAAACATCGACGCCGTGGCGAACGATCTGGATCTGAAGACTTCGACTGCGGCCCCGACGTTCCGCGTTGCGGCCATGACCATCAGCGGCACTTAAGGGGTTTCGGCGTCTACCGCGTTCACGGCACCTGGCGACGCTCCCGGTGCTGCGTGTTGAGCAAACGACTGCGGCTGGTCGTCGGGAGCATCGGGGATACGGCGAGCGATGCTCACGCCACCCGTCTTCGCAGCAATGGCGGGAAAGCGCGAGAGCACAGTGCCGGAAATGGAGATCAACTGCAGTGCCTCACCCGCATTGCTCAAACCGCCAGCGCTCAACGAAGGCATCGGCACCCAGTGCGCTCCAGCGGCAAATTCCACATCCGGTCCGCCTGTTTGGTAGCGATCCGACGTGAGCACGGCATACTCACCGGCTGCGACGACCTGAGTGGGTAAATCCACTTTCCCTACCTCATCGGCCAGCTGAAAATTTGCTAAATCGAGCGACTGAGTTCCGTCGTTGTACAACTCAATCCATTCCTGCGCCGGCTCGGCGCCGAGCGGGTTGGCCAGCACTTCATTGATTACGAGATGATCCCGTGCGGGCAACGTTGTGAAAGAAGCCGTGCCATCAAATCGCGCCCCACCTTCCAACAAAACCTTGAAGGCCAGGACTTGGGGTTGACTGGGACTCAGGCCGCGTAGCGCGAACTCAGAGCCATCCGGCGCCACATGGTTTAGCCCAATGGCATCACTTGAGAGCAGCCACAGCGACGCGCCGTTCGGCGGCTGGATCAACAAGCGATCGTCTTGTACTTGCGAACACCCAGGCCCCAACTGCTGCCACCCCGCCTGGCAGTCCACCAGACTGCTCCGCTCCGCATTCCTTCGTTCCAACGGCGCGGGGTCGACGAGCATACCAGCGATTTGCGGCGGAGGAATCAGCTGATCCGGCGCGCTGCCTGGGTCGACTTCCAACGACACGCAGCTGCCATTGCCAAGCAAACCCAGGCCGAGCCCTGGCGCGACCTTCACCGGGAAATCCGGAGCAAATTGAACCTGCGACTCAATGTTGCCCAATGGCCGCTCGCTGCAATACGCGGCATATCCGAAGAACCCCGCCCCTGTCGCCGGCCAATAGCGCTCCAGCCAGGGTTCCGCAGGCGGCCCCACCTGAAAGGAAAGCAAGACTCCTTGTGTGAGCAATGCCCAAGTGTAAACAGTGCCCGACTGCAAAGCAGCGGTGGCCATCGCATCAATCCGATGGTCCGAGGTTGCGGCACCCGCATCCGCGCTCAAGGGTGTTGACTCCCAGGCGACCACCTTCACTTCGCGATCAGCCAGCGTGCCTGGAATATTGTCGCTGACTACGCGGTGCTCGTCATAATCACTCAGCGTATCGCGGTACAGCTTCAACGACGTGAGCGCAGTCCCTGCGGGCAACGAGAAGGTGAAGCGCGACAGTGGGCTCACACCCTGCGCACTGCGCGCTGGCCACACCGAAATGAATTTTGCCACTAAGGGTGCGCCCGCACTGCCCCTGGGTGCATCCGGCGACCAACACCCCACTGCACTCAACATCATCCCTAAGAGGAGCCATCCATTATTTCCCAATGCCATTCCCCTCAGTCGGCTCGGACGCGCCGCCGGTTGCGTGCTATTTGAGTCCGGTGCTTCCCGGTCGCTTCTATCGCCCCCCGCTGTCCTGGCTTTTCATCGGTAATCTTGCGCTGTTCGGCTGCTCGAAGACTGCGCCCCCATCGCCTGGCGCAAATGCATCGGGGGGCCTACCGAGCCAGGCGATGAACACAACGGGGGGAGCTCCCGCAGGTGTCGGGGGCGCCCCCGCTATGGGCGGCGCAGCAGGGCAGACGATGTCGCAAGCGGGCGCAGCGGGGCAAACCGTCACTTCCCCGGGAGGCACCGCGAGCGCGGGCGGTGCAACCGGATCTGGCGGAGTGAGCGCGCAGGGCGGCGCAGGCGGGCAAATGAACGCCGCTGGAGCGCCCGCCGCCGACAGCGGAACTTCGTCGCAGTTGCCATTTGGACACCCCAGCCCCGGCGCTACTTACCCCACTTACGACGGCTTCACGTTGTGGTTGGTCGAGGATTTCGACGCGCCGCTCAATTTGGATCACGATCCGGTGTGGACTTGGAGCGACGGCGGTTTCCAAACGCACCGCTTCACCCGCGACGCCATCAGCTTCGACAGCGGGCACATGATCATCACCCTGAGCGAAACGGGCCAAGCGGAAAGTTGCTCCTATTCCAACCAGGGCATGGTGCCCGCCTCCACGCGCACCAGCGGCGAGTTGCGCAGCCGCTACAACACGTTCCGTTACGGTCGCTACGAGGCCCGCGTTAAAGCCCCCAGCGTGCAGCCCAATGACGCGGTGACCAACGGCAACTACATCAGCTCATTGTTCATTTTCCGCCAACCGGGATGCCAGGAGTGGCGGGAGATCGATCTTGAGGTTACCGGAGATAGTCCCAGCAACTTGGTCACCAACGTGATCCACGGCAACCAAACGTGCGCCACCACCGAAATTCGGCAGGATTTCGAGCTTCAGGATGCGAATTTTCGCACCGATTTTCAGACGATTGGCTTCGAATGGTTGCCCGGAAAAGTGCGCTACTACCGCTTCGACTCCACGGGAGCAGAGGTCACTCTGCGCACAGTGATGGATGATCGGGTGCCGGAATTGCCCGCGAAGATCATGGCCAATCTGTGGGTGTTCAATTCGAGCTATGCATTTGGCGGACTGGACGGAGCGAACGACGTATTTCCCCTGCACAATGAATACGACTTTATCCGCTTCTACCGCTGGGACGGGGACATGGATTATCCCTGTGACAACATGGACGCCGCGTGCCTACCCGCCGCCGACCTCGATTTAGCCGGCAACAACGGCTGCGACGGCATCCCGAACACCGGGGATTTGACAGCATGCATGCAATGCGGCGCAACCGTCCACGTCGCCTGCACCGCGACCTGCCCTTGATCTACAACGCCTCAGCGCGAAGCCCAAAACTCCCTTCTCCCCCCTGGGAGAAGGGGACGGGGATGAGGAACCGAACCGCGCCAGCCCGTGCGGGGCCTAGCCCCCAACGCCGAAACACGGCGCTGCCTAGCCCCTATTTCTTCTCGTCGCTATCTTCGTCGTCTTCTTCTTCATCATCATCGTCGTCACTGCCCTGGTCGAAATCATTGACGACATCGTCCTCATCGTCGTCATCGTCGTCATCGTCCTCATCGTCCTCATCGTCGTCATCGTCGTCATCGTCGGCGTCGTCCTCTTCGTCCGCGTCGCGATCATTACCTGCGGCAGCTTCTTCTGCGGCGGCAGGCGCCGATTCACTGCTGGGCCCTTCGCCATCCGTGCCTTCAACCGATGCCACTTCGCTCTCTGGTGGGGTGGAATTGAGCGCAGCCAAAGGATCTTCCGGTGCGTCTTCCCCTAATGTTTCCGCAAACTTACGCCGCGATTCCTCGTTTAACTCCGCGAACTCACGCAACGTGGGCAGATCGGTGAGCGACGCCAGATTGAACAGCTCCAAGAAGCCCTTGCTGGTGCCGTAGAGAATCGGCCGCCCCGGCTCGTCCTTCTTTCCAATGATCTTGATCAGATCGCGCTCCAGAAGACCCTTGAGCACCGGCCCTGAATCCACACCGCGGATTTCGTCCACATCCGGGCGCGTCACCGGCTGTCGATAGGCTATGATCGCGAGCGTCTCCAGCTGGGCGCGCGACAGGCGCACCGGGCGCGACGCCAACAGCTTGCGCACCGCTTCCGCGTAACGGGGATGAGTGCGAATGCAGTAACCCTCCGCAACGTGCTCAATGCGCAGGCCGCGCTCTTCGTTGCGCGCCATGAGTGCTTGGAGCAGCTCCGTGGTGCGCTTGCGATCCAACCCTGCGGCGCGCGCCAACTCTTTGAGATCGACCGGGTGATCCGTGCAAAAGATCAGTGCTTCGAGCAGGCCCAGCAAGTAAGTCTGGTCGTCTATCGGCGTTTCCACCGCGGCCGCGGTCAAATCGATTTCCTGATCCACTGCTTCGGCAGGGGGCGGCGGAGGCGGAGTGACGACGCGGAGCTTGGCTTTCGTAGCGGCCTTGGTGACAGCTTTCTTGGCCTCTGCTTTCGCTGTGCCCGCTTTTGCGGCTTCAGTTTTCTTCGTGCCGCCCTTCGACCGATCGGCCTTCACTTCGACCGCAGCGGGGCGCACCTTGCCTCGCGCCAAACCGGGCCCCCCCTTTTGCAGAGCGGGCTTTTTCCTATCGGCGCTCGCTGTTTTCGCGGCTTTCGGGCCTTTGGCAACTGCTTTTGGCTCGACTTTTTGCTTTTTGGCTGCCACGGCTTTCGGTTTCTTCTTCTTTGCGTTCGCCATTTCACTCACTCTCATTTGGCTCAAAGCCACCACTTGAATCATCTGTGGGCTCAAGCTCGCGTGCGCCGAGTTCGCCCCCCATGCTCGGCTCGCTCAGTTCACCCAGTGCGTCGGCCAGCGCCGCTCCGTCCTTCACCGACAATTCGACAAAAATGGGCTCCAGCGGATTGTCTTGGCGCAGCCGCGTCATGCGCAACCGCGTCATTTCCAGGATCGCCAGGAATGTCACAATCAGATCCGCGCGGGTGACCTGCCCGACAAACAGATCTTCGAAACGCGCCTCACCCCGCTCGCGTAACAGCTCGCTGAGTTGCCCGATGCGATCAGTGATCGAGATGCGCTCGAAATCAATTTCGTGATCCGCTAGCTGCTTGACCCGATCCAGTACGGTGCGGAACGCGTCCATCAACTGGAACAAGCTGGGAGCCAGCAGCTCTGCGGGGCCGCTGACTTCCTGCATCGGTGCCCCACGCAAAAACACGTCGCGCCCGAGCACGCTGCGCCCGCCCAACTGCTCGGCCGCCAATTTGTATTTCTGATAGGCCAGCAAGCGCCGGATCAGTTCGCTGCGTGGATCTTCCTCGGGCTCGCCAGTCTCCTCATCAATCGCGCTGGGGTCAGGGGGTAGCAGCGAGCGGCTTTTGATATGCACCAGCGTTGCCGCCATCACTAGGTATTCGCTGGCAACGTCGATGCTGAGCTCTTGCATCGCTTTGATGTATTCGAAATACTTCTCGATGATGAACGCGATGGGAATGTTCAGAATGTCGAGTTCGTGCTTCTGAATGAGGTGCAGCAACAGATCGAGCGGCCCCTCGAACATTGGCAGCGAAATCTGATAGCCGCCCCCGCCCTCTGGGCTCGCTTCTTCGCCCCCCCTCTCACCGGTCTTATCGCTGGGCCCCAGGTCACGCGCCGACGCCTTGCTGAGTCCGGGTCCCATCGGCTCGCGCGACTGTTCACTGACCTCGCCTGGCGCCCCGCCAGACACGGAGTGCGAAAGCTCGCTCGATCCCGCTTCGCGCGGGCTTTCTGGGTCGTTGCCGTTCAAGGTGGCGCAGACATAAACGACAAGGGCCCGGGCGTCACCCCGCTGCCCGCCAAAAAAAGTGGCTCAAGCGGGGCCATCTCCACAGCGCGGATTGTGGACAACTTGCGCACATTCTAGGGACAAAGGCCGATCCACCCTTCGCCTGTTGGCCTAAATCGGCCTAAACCGCCATGATTCGCCCATGAGAGGTCGCACGCGTCGGAGCCGGTCCTTTGCCCTGTTTGGGGGGCTGTTCGCGGCTTTCGTCGCCGCAAACGCGGCGGCACAATCCGAAGACGACGGGCCGATCGATCGCAGGATCTTTCAGCGTCCGCACGCGGTCGCCCAGTTCGACGTGGGTGTTCTAACGTTGCCGGGCGCTCCGGTGTGCCTGCGTCCCGGGGTATGCGATCGGGCAAACCCCGCATTGCTGCTGAGTGCTTGGCCACTCTATCGCGCCAGCAAGAGGCTCACAGTTGGCGCGGGGCTGAGCATCACCTTCGCTCCGGCGAGCAACGTGCATGATGGATCAGGCGCCGCGGAGCGTTCGCATTCCAGCAACTACTTTCTGGCGGAATCAACCGCCCGCTACCTGCCGATCGTCGGGAGGATCTTTGAGGCGTGGCTGGGCGCCACCGCGGGGTTGGTGGTGGTGAACGACAGCTTCAAAATCGCCCACACAGCGCCACAGCAACATTACATGGGGGAAACGGGTTCCAGCTTAGCAACAGAAGGGCTCACTCTGGGTGGTGCACTGGGCGCTGCCTGGATGTTGATGCCCCGCTTGACGTTGGGGGGCACCGTGCGCGGGGGAGGCTGGTGGCTTCCGCGGCATCGCGCCACAACCGCTTTGGGCGACACCGCATCACTCGGCGGCAACGTGCCGTTCATTGGCGGCGGCCTGATGCTCAGCTACAGCCCCGGTTAAGGCGCCGGGCCCGGTTACGGCGTGGAGATCGCGCCCGGCAACGCCAGATCGATGCGCTCGGTCAGCGCCCAGGCGACCGCATTGAACAATAAGCCAAAAACAAACAGCAACGCCACGCTCCGCACTGCCGGGATCAGAACCCCGAGCGCAACCGGAACCGCGGCGCGCACCACCAGGGCGAAGATCACATCCATCACCAAAACGACCGCCACAAGTGGGGCGGCTATAGCGACCGCAAGGTACAGGCATTGAGTGACTTGCTGCACTGCGCTCTGAAACAGGGGCACGAGTGCGCCGATTGAAGGCGCGCCGTATGGCACATCAGGCGCGGGCATGCTGAGCGCGCGCACCACGCGCGCTGGTCCTCCCAATTCAAAAAATGCCAGCGATGCGAGCAGCGAAAACAACACACCGAACGCCGAACCTTCTCCTTCTAGCCCGGCAAATCGTTGCAATTCGAAAGGGGAACGCAGCGCGCCGAGAACGTCCCCGGCCATGGTTGCCGCCCAAAGCAACGACGCGGTACCGATAGCAATGGGAAGTCCTTGCAACAGCTGCAACAGCGCAACCCTGATCCATGAGTCCTCAGGGTGCAGCGGCAGCAGGGCAACAGGGCTTGCGGCGAGGGCCAACGCTAAAGAAAATGCAACTTTGACCGGCAAGGGCAATGCGCGCAGACCGAATGCAGGCACCAAGATCACCAACGGAAGAATTCGCAATCCCATCAACAGGGAATTCTGCAACGCCAACAGGGCCTGTTGCGGATCAATCACCGTGTTGCTCTTAACATTGACAGCGCGCGCACCCAAGGCGATTACGGGGTTCTGGAGAAGCATTCATGAGCCTGAGCCTCGCAGCTGTAGGTGCCCAATCGGCAACATACGAACTGAACTATGATTTCAAAACGCTCGCGCTGTACGCGCTGGGTATCGGCGCCAAGGCAAGTGAACTGGATTATCTGTATGAGGGTCGGGGGCCCAAGGCATTTCCCTCATTCGCTGTGGTTCCCGCTTACCCGGTACTCACGGACTTGATCGCCAAGAGCGGGGGCAATTTCGCAATGGTGGTGCATGGCGGCCAGTCCGTACGTGTCAATCGACCCATTCCACCCCAAGGCACCTTGTGCACAGTAGGCACTATTTCTGCTCTCTACGACCTGAAGCGCATGAGTCAGATGATCATGACCACCACATCGAGCTTGGATGGTGAGGTGATCTGCACGACGGAATGGTCGTTGATTTTTCGCGATGAAGGCGGCTTTGGTGGCCCGCGCCCTGCCAAGATGGATATCCCCAAAATCCCCAAAGATCAAAGCCCCAGCTGGACGCACGAAGAAATCATCTCACCCGAACAGGCCCTCTTGTATCGCCTGAGCGGCGATCTCAATCCATTGCACGCAGATCCGGAAATGGCGCGCAGTGTTGGCTTTGAACAGGGGCCTATTCTACATGGCTTGGCCACCTATGGCTTCGTGTGCCGCGCCGTGACCCAGCGAAGCTGCGCCGGGGATGCGGCCCGCATCCGTTTCCTCTCTGCGCAATTCAAGAAGCCCGTATGGCCCGGTGAAACGTTGCGCGTCGTAGGTTATGAGGTGGACGACAAAGTGCTACTCGAAGCATTCGCCAATGATCGGCCGGACGCGGTGATCGCTCAGTCCTGGGCCGAGATCGTCCGCTGATCTTCACAGCGCTCTTCCCACGATGCTATTTTCTATGGCGCCTCTCAGGGCGCGCTTCTTACGGTCCTCGGCGAATTTGCAGCAATTTGTGAAGTACGTCGAGCTTGTCGGCGAACGTCAACCGGCGCGCCGCAATTTCTTGATCTGTCAGGCGCGCGTCGAGCACATGCACTTCGTCCCCCACCGCCCAGAGCCGCTGTTCTTGTCGGGCAATCACCCATTGAACCGCGAGTGAAGAGCCGCCTATGGGCACAATCAACTCAAAGGCGCCAAAAGCGCTGTCCTTGTGGCGGCGAAAGCCAGGTGCTTTTTGCAGCGTCAGCGCGATGTCCTTAGCGGAATCCGCGTCGTTGCGTTCAATGCACAACACACGCCAGCGCTTTTGACCGTCTTGGTAGTAGCCCAACGCCGCTGGGCCGGCACCCTGCACATCCAGTGCGTCACGCATGAAGTAGGAGACGCCCAAAGGCACCCGCTGTGCAATGGGAAGCAGCTTCACCGCATTGGGCAACGCACCGTCAGAAGGCATCCGGGCACTGATCTCGCCCGCGAGAGTCAACAGAGCGTGCTCCGCGTTGCGAGATCTGGAGCCCAAAGCTTCCAGATCGTTAGCGTATGAAAGCTCCAGCAGGCGTGTTCCTTTGACCGCACGCAACACTCCGTCACCCATCGCACCGAAGGTGCCGATGGCAACGGGCCGCGCTGTGAGCGACACTGGATCCTGCGCGCCCAGTGTTAGGATCGAAAACCGCGCAAGTGCGGCCTCCGGTGAGGCGAACTGGAACACCGCTGCGCGGACAGAGGCCGGGGCCGTGGCGCGTTGAACATACTTTTGGAGCTCAATGTGTTCGAGTTCGAACGGCGCAAACTCGGCACAATCCTGATAGCCCAACTGCGCGCAGCCCTCCTGGAGTGACAATGGAGCACTTGGCCCGTAGGCTAGTCTTGGCGAGTAACGGTCTACGCAATAATCTGCCGCCACGAGTGGGAAAACGTCGCCCACCCCAGCACTTGTTGGTAAGGGGCACGGTGAAATAACCGACGCGCTTGCGGTAATCTGCCGTTCGGAATGAGACCTGGATTGACCTTGACAACTGATGCTAATCAGAATGCCAAATGCGGCCATCAACCCCATCCAGCGGCAGCCTAAAACGGGCCCCAGTTCAGGCGCTGCTGACGGAAAGAATACGGGCCCCGGGGTCAAATTACGGCCCACAAATCACCCCACAAATCGCCCTGCATGGCCCGTATGTCGCAATGATTTCATAGGCTGCGCAATCGTTACTGCAACGCTCCGCCGTAGGCTTGCCCAGATCGTCAAAAATGGGCATAAAACCGGCCCGTTCAACGGCACGCCCCTTGCTGTCATTTCAATCGGATTACCACGACCCGTGCGCAGTTTTACCTACATCAACGCTGTAAAGGCGCCATCGTGCTCTCAAGTGGCAGGCCCTGAGGTAGCAGAGCGGCGACCCG
>DATJEQ010000368.1:0-8165 GCA_035496495.1 Polyangiaceae bacterium | reverse complement strand
CGAATTGATGATAATTTGAAGGCTGAATTGTGGGTGAAGTGCGAACAGCGCAACCCAGGTGGCAGCGTAAAAGATCGCCCCGCGTTGGCCATGATTCGCGCCGCAGAAGAAAGCGGAGCGCTCCGCCCCGGAGCCACGCTGATTGAAGCCACGAGCGGTCATATGGGCAGCAGCATGGCCATGATCGCTGCCGAGCGCGGCTATCGCTGTCTGTTGGTGATGCCGGAAGATATGAGCATGGAGCGGCGGTATCTGCTGAAGGCCTACGGCGCAGAAATCGAGCTGACCCCCGCTGAACAAGCCATGAGCGGCGCGGTGGCTCGGGCGCGCGAAATCATGAGTAAGACGCGCGGTGCGTGCATGCTCAGTCAGTTCGAGAACGCGGCGAACCCATTGGCTCACGAACTGGGTACCGGGCCCGAGTTGATCGAACAAATGCAGGGGACGATTGACGCTTTCGTGGTGGGAGTGGGCACCGGAGGCACGCTCACGGGGGTGGGGCGCGCGTTGCGACGCAAATTCGGACAACACGTGAAGTTGGTGGCGGTCGAGCCAGCAGCCAGTGCGGTGCTCAGCGGTCAATGCGCCGGCCTGCATGGGATTCAGGGTCTGGGTGCTGGCTTTGTGCCGAAAATCTTGGATCGCTCGCTGATCGATTCAGTGGTGACGGTGAGTGACGTGGCGGCGCAGCGTATGTGCCGCACGCTCGCTGAAAAGGAAGGATTGCTGGTCGGGCCCTCCTCGGGCGCCAATGTTCACGCGGCGGTGCAAGTGGCGAAAGGAATGACAGGGGGCAAAGTGGCCACGGTGCTGTGCGATTCAGGGGAGCGCTACCTGTTTTGAGGGGCGTATTCCGAGCGAGGTCCATTGTGGATAAATCCTACGAAGTGCCGACGCCGATTGCTTTGAATGAGCAGAGGGGTCAGACGTTCCCCGCGTTGGTGCGACTGATGCAAATTCTGTTGTCGCCCGAAGGCTGCCCTTGGGATCGCGAGCAGACCCCGGAAAGCCTGCGCCGGTACGTATTGGAAGAGGCCTGTGAAGTCATTGACGCGATCGATTCGGGCAGTGGCCCGCATTTGCAGGAAGAGTTGGGCGATCTAGCGTTGCAAATCGCATTCCTGTCCGAACTCGCGCGTGAGCAGCACGGTTTCGGACCTGACGACGCGATCCGATCGATCTGCGAAAAATTGGTCAGGCGGCACCCCCATGTGTTCGCGCAAGAGCAGGTCTCTAACAGTGGAGACGTGGTCAAGAACTGGGAGGCGATCAAGGCGCAGGAGAAGCCGCGCACCCTGCTCACGGGCATCCCCAAGTCACTCAGTGCACTGCTGCGGGCTCAGCAGCAAAGTGCGCGCGCCGCCAAAGTGGGGTTTGATTGGCCCAATGCGCAAGGTTCACGCGAAAAGGTGAGCGAAGAGTTGAATGAGCTGGATGCCGCGGTAGCTCAGGGTGACTCAGCGCAGATCAAAGCGGAATTGGGAGATCTGTTGTTCGCGCTGGTCAATCTGGCGCGACACCATGGGATCGATGCGGAAGCCGCGCTGCGCGGAACATGCGACAAATTCGAGCACCGCTTCAATTACGTCGAAGCCGGCGTCGTCGCGAAGCACGGGGGGTGGCCGCAGGGTGAAACTGGTAAACCCACCGCCGGATTGCCCCTGGAAGAACTCGACGGCTACTGGAACGAAGCCAAAGCCAAGGAATAGCGCATGCAATTGCGCTAGGCCGGGATGTGCTAGAAGAGCGCCGATGTCGAATCCTCCCGACGTGCGCCACCCGCTTTCGTGGCAGCCCGAAGAATGGGCGGCTTACGCTCAAAGTATCGGTGAGCCCACCTTTCGCGGTGCACAAATCTTTCGCTGGCTCCATCACCAGGGCGTGACGGAGCCGGCGCAGATGACCAATCTCAAATTGTCCCTGCGCGAGGGGCTCAGTGCGCTCGGGGTGGGCGACCCATTGCGCGTCGTGGAGTGCCGTCGCGCGGCTGACGGCACCCGCAAGATCCTGTGTGAGCTTTCCTCGGGGGATCGCATCGAGTGCGTCGTCATTCCCATGACCCGCGACACTGAAATGGTCGACCCGGATCCAGAGGATGTCGACGATGAACCCGCGGTGGCCACGCGGCAGCGCGTGACGTTGTGCATTTCCACACAAGTGGGGTGTGCAATGGGCTGCGTGTTCTGCGCCAGCGGCAAATCGGGCTTGAGGCGTGGCCTGAAGGCGCACGAAATCATCGCTCAAGTGTTGACCGCAAAGCGGCATTTGGAGCCCAACGAGTGGCTGCGCAACATCGTGTTCATGGGCATGGGCGAGCCGTTGCATCATTACGATGAGACCGCATTGGCAATTCGGCTGATCATGAACCCTGAGGGCATTGCGATTGGGCCGCGCCGAATCACCGTCAGCACGGTGGGCCTGGTGCCTGGCATCAAGAAACTGGCGCACGATTTTCAAGGCAAGCTGGGGCTTGCAATCTCACTGCACGCCCCGAACGACGAGATCCGGAGCAAGATTGTGCCCATGAATGAGCGCTACTCCATTGACGATATTCTGGCTGCACTGCGCGCTTACCCGTTGCCAAAGAGACGGCGGATCACCATCGAATACACGCTGATCCAAGGGGTAAACGATAGCCCGGAGCACGCGCAACAGCTGGCGCGGTTGCTGCGCGGATTGCGCGTGAAAGTCAACTTGATTCCAATGAACTCCATCATCGATTCAACGCTCACTGCCTCCTCCGTCGAGCGCGTGGATCGCTTTGCACAGGTGCTGTCGGATGCCCGGGTGAGTTGCTCCCAGCGCAAGCGTCGGGGTGACGACGTAGCCGCTGCCTGTGGGCAACTGGCGTTGGCCCCGGCTAGCTCCCTTGTGCGAGCACCTCAGCCCCTTCGCGGCCTGTAGCCTTGTGCTGCTCTCCGGTGTAGGGTGCGGGGGAATGAGCGCAGACTCACCCGATCTGATAGGCGCAGCCCGAGCGTGGTGCGACGCCGATCCTGATCCGCAGACGGCAGCGGAGTTGCGCGACTTGATCGATCGCGGGGATCTCGCGGCGCTGCACAGTTGCATGGGCGGCGAGCTTGAGTTCGGCACCGCCGGGCTGAGGGCTGCCGTGGGGCCCGGTTCATTGCGGATGAATCGTGCGGTGATCCGTCGCGCTACGTTGGCCGTGGCGCAGCATGTCAAGGCGCGCGAGCCGGGTGCAACGCTGCCCATTGTTGTGGGTGCCGATGCCCGCAATTCAAGTCGCGGGTTCTTGGAAGACACCGTGGGGGTTCTGGTCGCTCAGGGCCTTCGCGTGCGTTATTTCAATGAGCCGGTGCCCACGCCATTGGTCGCCTTCGCCGCTCGTCAATTGTGTGCACGGGCAGCCATTGTGATCACCGCGAGCCACAACCCGAAAGACGACAACGGGTATAAGCTTTACGCTCCGAATGGCGCGCAGATCATTCCACCCGCCGATAGCGAAGTGGCCGCATTATTGGCAAAGGCGCCCGCCGCGAAAGACATTCCTATCGTCGCCGATGCGGTCAGTCGCGGCCACGAGCTGTGTGAGCCCGTTGGGTCCAGCGTGGTGGATCGCTATTTCGAGTGCGTCGCCGTGCTGCGGCCCAAACATGGAAAGCGCCGCGATCTGCGAATCGTTTACACACCCATGCATGGCGTGGGCAAGGCGAGTGTATTGCGCGCGCTGGAAGGGGGTGGCTTCAACCAAGTCCATGTGGTTCCCGAGCAGGGCGAACCAGACGGTAATTTCCCCACGGTGAAGTTCCCCAACCCCGAGGAGCCGGGGGCTCTCGATCTGGCGATGCAACTCGCCGATCGCGTCGACGCCGAATTGATCCTGGCCAACGATCCGGACGCGGATCGGCTGGCCGCGTGCTCGCGTGCGCCGGACGGCAAATGGCGGCAGCTGAGCGGCAACCAGATCGGCATCGTGCTGGCAGATTATGTGCTCTCGAATGTGCCGGCAAAGCCGCGGCCTTTTGTCGGTCAAAGCATCGTTTCCACTCCGATGCTCAATTCAGTGGCCGAGCGCTACGGAGCACGCTGCGAGCAAACCCTCACTGGTTTCAAGTGGGTGTGGAATGCGGCCCTGGAGGTCGAGCGGCGTGAACGGGTGCGTTTCGCTTTCGGTTTCGAAGAGGCGCTGGGGTACTCAATTGGCGATCTGGTGCGCGACAAAGACGGCATCAGTGCCGCGGTGGTGCTGGCTGAGTTGGTTGCCGAAGACGCAAGCAACGGGCGCACGCTGTTTCAGCGACTGGAGCGACTGTATCGCGAGCACGGGCTGTGGGTGAGCGTGCAAAAAAGCGTGGGCCTTTCGGCTGCGGCCGGCATGCAAGCCGTGCGCGACTCGATGAATCGCTTGGCCAGCAATCCGCCGAAATCGCTTGCGGGGCGTGCTGTGGAAGGTTTGAGAGATTTTAGGCAAGGGGCTGAACAGCGCCCAATGTGGTTGCCCAACACGGATCTGATCGAGCTCACTCTGAGTCAAGGCCGTGCACTCGCGCGCCCCAGCGGCACTGAGCCAAAGTTCAAATTCTATGTAGACTTGAAGGGCACGCTCTCCGCCGACGCAAACGTGTGGCAGAGCGAGCAAGCGCTGGTGCAAGAGGCAAAAGCGGTGGCGGCCGACCTCGCCACGGCGATGGGTCTTTCCTAGCCAGCTTTGGTCACCACAAGTGCCAGCCCATGCTGGAACAGGCGCGTAGCCAAAAGATCAGAAATACAAAGCCCAAGAGCAGGCTGACCCAGGGCTTGAGCTTGTCAGAACGCGTGACTCGCGCGTCCGGGTTGTACGCGGTGGTTTGCTCTTTGAACGCTTCGCGGGCTTTGAGAATGGCAGCGCCGTCATTGGCTCCCGGCGCACCGTTGTCGTAACCGCACTGAGGGCAGCGAGCCGGTTCACCTGGTGCGGCAGCGAAACAGACCACGCACTTCACGTTTTGGCCCCGCACTCACCACAAAACTTGCTGTTCACCGCCAGCGGCGCTTTGCAATTCGCGCAGGCCCGTTGCGCAGTCACTGCGCCCCCGCAATTCTGGCAGAACTTGCCACCCCCGCTGGGCTGAGCGCACAGAGGGCAGGTGATGCTGGGCGCGGTCGTTGCCTGGTCAGCGCGAACCTTTTCGATTTTTTGGGCGACGGCCTGCGCTGCTGCCACCTGGGCTGCCGCTTCAGAAGCGTCGGGTGCACAGTCTTCGCACATGCCCACGTTGCTGTTCCAGCAGTGATCGCAGGCCCACTTGCCGCAATGAGAGCACTTTTTGAAGTGCACCATCGCCTCATGGACGGCTTTTTCATACGCCGAGTCGCGCTCCTTGCCGCGTAAGCCGCGATCAATCCCTTGCACGGCGTTGCTGCCAAATCCGCCGAAACCACGGAACATGGAGAACACCTCTAGGCCTGATTTCAAAAGATTGGCGGATGAAGAAACGTACTGACTTTCGACGCCATCGTTGCAGCGGTCACAGTGAAATCGAAACTTGTAACCACCGTCGTCACTCAGATCGGCGACATTGCGTACGAACTGCGTAAGGGCCATAGAACCGGGCTGCACCTTACGCCAAGGCGCGGATTGGAAACAGGGGGACCCGCCGCGACTGAGATAACCTATGGAAACAGCGGGAGATCCGCGCTGCCTGAGGGTCTAGAGCAGACGGTTTGGAGCAGACGGCTACGGGCCTTTGCTCACAGCGACTGCAAGTACGCGATCAGTGCATTGATCTCGTCACTGGACAGTTGCGAAGTCTTGCCGTGCAAGTCACCACCGCCGCAGGCAGGCAAGAAACGTTCTTGCAGGCTGTTCGCACAGCCGTCGTGCATGAGGCGACTGCGATATCCGACGCCAATCAGCGAAGGCACCTGCAGCTTCTCACCGGCCGGTGTGGTGCCCACGTTGTAGCTCAGATTGTTGGTGAATTTGCTGCCGGAGTGGCACGCCGCGCAAGCCACCGCTGGTGAATTGAACAACGCCTCGCCTTGGACGACCAACGGATCATTGGCTTGCCGTTGCGCCGTAGGCGGCTTGACCGCGAACAGCCAGTTCTGCAGGGCATTGAGGCGGTCAGGGCTTTCGAACACGCCGCCCATGCGACCGACGAACACTTCGCTCATCAAGGAGCCGAGGTCGTTCAGTGAGCCATCCCAATGGAAGGGCGCGGTTCCCTCAAGCCCCACGTCGAGCGGCTGCGTTCGTCGAGGACCGATATTTGAGAACGTCCAGACGTGGCCATCGTCGCGTCCCTCAGGGTGACACGAGGCACAGGCCAGGCCTGCGTTTGAAATGCGGTGGAATAAACCAAACCCGGTGTCTTCCTGTTGTGGGACGCCGAGCGGGATCTGAGTCACGATGGTGCGGGTGATCAGATCGACAACCTGAAGATTCGTGGGCGTTTGGGCGAACAGAGTGGCTTCGTTGTCGGGGTTGAACGCCACAGCAACCACCGATTCGCTTTCTCCCACGCCGAATTCATCGCCGTTGCACGCGTCGCCGCCGCCCGACGCGTTGCCCATTCCACCGTCAGCCCCCGCTCCTGTTCCGGGCTGCGTTTGATCGATTCCGGGGTCGGCCGGTTCGGGGCCGTTGGGGCCGTCCTCTTGCGGCACGTTGACGATCATCAGGCCTGGCGCCGCGGAAGCCGTACTGATGAAGTTGCCGTCCACCGTCATGGAGGGCGTTCCTTGATCGGGCTCGCCCGCATTGGCGATTGCCAGAAAGCGACCGCTCGGCGCAATCGAGATGTCGACCGCGAGCGCCGCCTGCGGGGCGAACTGCGTGTGCATGGTTCCATCTGGCATCAGTGTGGTGACGGCGCTGCGCACGATGCCGCTGCAGCTGGAACCATCGCCATAGGGATTAATGAACGGATCGTTTGATGGATGATCCTCGTCGGGGATCTGCACTTCGTCGTCTTGATCGCGATGGTGCAACACCATCAAGCTGCCGTCTGGGGCGGCAATGGTGCGCCAGGCAACGGTGGACTCGAACTGCACGGGACTCGAAAACAGCGAGCCATCCGGCTGCGCCACAAAGTGGGTGCCGGTTGCCTTGGCGGGGCGAAAGGTGGAGTTAACCTGCCCAGTGGGGTCGACCTCAAGCAGCTCCGCTGTGCGGAAACGACTGACCAGGATGCGGCCGTTGGTCAGCACCACATCGCGCAGATCCGATGCCACGTTGACTGAAACAGAGGGCGTTGCTTCGCCACCCACAAAGGTCACCAACTTACCCTCCGTGCAAGCGACCATCAATTCATCGCTCGCGCTGTCGTAGGCCATGCCCCGTGGCGCAAGGCAGGCCTGGCGGCGCACTGTGGTGCCGTCAGCTGTGTTCACCGTGAGCACGGCGCCTCCTCGACGTAACGCGACGAACATCTGCCCCGCGGGGCCGCTGATCACTCGCCCGGGTTCATCACCCGGGTCGAGCGCGATCGTATGGGTGAGCTTGCGCTGCACGGTGTCGACGACAAACAGGCGATCTCCCGCTGAATCCGCAGCGACTACGAATTTCCCGTCGGGCGTGACACCCAACGTTCCGCCGCTGAGCGGAGCAGGCGGTGTGGCCGCGCTGAATGCCGCGCGCGTGTCGGTCGGGATCACGCGAGTTACCGTCGGCGGTTGATCGATGGGTGGAAAGCTGTCGATCGGAGGTGGGGGCAAGCTCTGAGGAGTGCCACCCGAAGCGACGGCAATACCTCCGGTGCCGCCCGACGACGTTGACGGAGCGCCCCCGCCGGCCGGTGAGCCGCCTGTCGCCGCTGTTGGCAGCGATTGCGAACCACCGGCACTCACGTTGGACCCAGTCATATTTGACCCAGGCACGCCGGACGGGGGCATGTTGGACGGGGGCATATTTGAACCCGGGGCGTTGGACATCGTGGGCACCGGGGAGGCGGGGCCGCCTTGCTCGGTGTTGCCGTACCAATCGTCAGACTGCGGATTCGTGCTGCAGCCCGCTAGCAGCCCCATCCCGGTGCAGCCGATAACCAGTGTTGCCCTTGCCGTTATCATGCGTTTGCGACCCATGTGATGCCCCTCGAATCTGTGCCAACCCCGCCAGTACTAGCCCTCTAATGCCGGGGTAATTAAGGATTTGGGAGCGACCTGCGTCCCCATTGGTACTAGTGTCCACAGCTGCGAAATAAGAGTCACGGAAGATAGAA
>DATJEQ010000367.1:0-5193 GCA_035496495.1 Polyangiaceae bacterium | reverse complement strand
TTGTCGTTGATGTGCGGCGTGATCTTGATCTTGGTGCCCACGTCCTGACGTTGCGCTGCAAATCCACCACCCAGTAAGCCTCCCAACCCGCCCAGGCTCCCCAGAGCGCCGGCGACCTGGGAATTCTGTGCTGCGGCAGCCCCAGCAATGCCCGAGAGGCTCGCCGCACTGCCGACATTGGTTTGCAGCGGGATATTCTGGCCGATGCTGATCTCCGCTTCGGTGTTATCCGTGGCGATGATGTGCGGTGTCGACAGCACGTTGGTGTCGCCATCTTGCGCCACGGCATTGAGCACCACGCCGAAAGCCGGAATGCTGACGCCCGCGGGCAAGCCGGGCAAATTCTGCGTGCCTTCAATGTCGGGGCCCCGAACGCCGAGAGCCAGCGCATTGAGCGAGGTTGGATCCGTTGCGATTGAACCGCCCGGAATACCGCCATTGAAGCTACCCAAGATGAGTGAGTTCTGATCCGAAAGGATCTTCGCTGTAGTACCGCCGTGATACGCGAGCCCCAACGTGTTGGAGCGACTCACATCCACGTCCATGATCACCGCTTCGATGAACACCTGGCGACGCTTCTGATCGAGCTTCTCAATCACCAGCCTCAGTTGCGCATAATCTCGACCCGAAGAATTCACGATCAACGAGTTGGTTGGCTTGTCGGCGGTAACGCGGATGTCGCCTTCGAACACGCTGCTCACCGTTGCCGCACCGGCAGCAGGAGCAGCAGCAGGCGCCGCACCACGAGCGGCGCCACCCCGCGAACCAGAAATCATCTGATTGAGGGTTGAAGCCAGCTCTTCGGCCACGGCGTTCTGCAGTGGAAGGACGTGGATTTTGCCCTCGGAAGCCGGTGCCGTGTCGATGCGCTTGAGCAGTTCCAAAAGGCGCAGGTAGGAGTCTTCCGTACCCACCACGATCAATGAGTTGGTCATGTCGTCGGCAACGACGCGACTCAAGCCACCCACTGTGCCGTTGCCCTTGCCATCGAGTTGGAACAGATCGTTGATCTGCTTCGCCACATCGCCTGCGCCGCTGTAGTTGATGGGCTCAATCCACATCTGGCTGCTGACGCCGCCCACGTCGATTTCTTCCAACAGACGCACCATGCGTTGGATGTTGGCACCAGTGTCCGTCATGATCACCAGCTGCCCAGGATCGTAGGTGGTGACGTCGCCTTCTTTGGTCTTGAACTTGAGCAGGATTTTCAGTGCTTCAGCCGCCGCCACATACTTCAATCGATACAGGCGCGTGATGTACGCACCGGTGCCGGGAATGGGTGCGCCGCGTGAGAAGATGGGCGTGGTGTCTTGAACGACGGTGGCGCTGTCCACAATCTTCAAGAATCGACCTTGAGGCACCACGGTCATGCCATTCGCCTGCAAGATCGCTAAGAACGCTTCATACGCCTCATCCAAAGTCACCTCTGTGGGCGACACCACGGTGACCTTGATCTGTCGCACTTTCTGCCCGTAGATGAAGCGCTTTCCAGTGAGCCCGCTGATGTGATTGACCAGCTCGGAAAGATCCGCATCTTCCAGATTGAATTTCACCATGTGGCCGCCGCCTTGCGGCCGATATGGCGTTTCAACCGCCTTTGCGATGGTATCCATTGTCGATGGCAGATCGCCCTTGGCACCGGGAGGAGACGGCTCCGCGAAGTTCGGCTGCTTGGGGGCAGTGGGCGAATTTGGCAAAGTGCCCGGCAACGCCAGCGAACCCTGATCCGCCTGTGATCCCTTGTCAGCCTGCGCGCCGTTGCCCGCGGGTTCAACGGGCTGCGCCGCTTTTTGGGCGGCGGCCCTCTCCCTTGCTTTTTCGACACGCTCAGCTCGAGCCGCAGCTCTGGCTCTCGCGGCACGCGCCGGTGCGCGGGGCGCCATCTTCGGTGCGGGAGCGCGTTGAGCGGACGCTTCGCTCGCCCAAGAAAGCAGCGGCCCAGTAGTGAGCAGGCACAAAGCCAAATAGGAAAGAATTTTTCGGTGGGCCATTCGTATCACTTGAATGCGTAATCCAGGTTCATGCTCTTACCGCGACGGTTGATCTGTATCTTCAAGCTAGTGGCAGTACGCAGCCGGGCGTACGCTTGCAGCGCCTCTTCCGGGCTACCCATCTTGAAACCGTTGATCTCCTCTAAACGGTCTCCATTCTGAAGCCCCAGGGTGCCGAGCAACGTATCCGGTCGAATGCCAAACAGGCGAATACCGACGGTCTCTCCATTCTGCTGCTCAGGTACGATGCGCGCCGAACGCATGAGCGTGGCCTGGTTCTGCATGATGTCGTCGACCACACTGTGCTCGATCGAGTACTCGGTCTCGCTGATCTTCTGAATCTTCGACGCCATGTCCGGCGGGATGGCGGCCGCGCCACGCGCGCCGGGGTTGTCTGCGGCAGCAGTGTCAGCGGGCGCCGCAGCGGGCGCCGCAGCGGCGGAAGCCGCCGGGGCTGGCGGAGCGCCCCGTTTGAACAAGATGGCTTGGCACAGCGCGCTGCCGTTCACCATCCACACCGCGGGGCTCGCTTGCGCGGGGTTGTAGCCGATATACGCGACTTCCTTATCCCCCAGCTTATCACCCACTCGCTTCATTGCGGGGTGCTCAGCCCCAGGCCCAGTCATTGCTGCCAAGGACCACATCGGATCGCTCGATTCCGTCACGATCACCGCCTCGATGCCGTCGCAATCAGGTGCGGTCAGCGGGCTCGACAGATCGAGCTTTTGTTGCGGCGCATCCGGGATCACAATTTGGCGACCATCCAAAGGGCCGGTGACCGAATCAAACGCGTTGCGCGACAAGATCGGATCGGCCGAAGTCTGGCGGCGAGAAGGCGCCATCTTGATCGGTTGGTAGGGAGCAACCGCCGGTGCGACCGTCGGCTTACCATCGTCGCCACCGAGCAAAGCGGTGCCCACCAACTGGCTTGCGCCAGAGGCTTGCAAGTAGGCCGCGATCGCCAACAACACGGCGACGATCACGCCAAAATACCGTTTGACCAGAGCGTCCAAGGGGGTGCGAACTCCACCGGGGTTAAAGCGAGAGCCATGCCAGAGGTCAATGTGAAAAAACCGATTAAATTTCGCGAGTTGCTGATGGGTGGGCGCCCATTTATTCGACAAGCTGGCAAGCTCGAACGAAGCGCAGGGCCATTTGCTGCCAATTTGGCACGGGAGGGGTTCTCTCGGCCTCGTCCACAGGGCTAAATCACGGGCTCGCCGGCCTGGTTTTCGCCCAGTTTTCGGTAAATGGTCCGGGTTGAAATCCCCAGCAGCTGGGCGGCCAAGGATTTGTCGCCCGAGGTGTGCAGCAGCGTTTGACGGATCATGCGTTGCTCGACCTCTTCCAGCGGCGTTCCAATCTCAAAATTCAGCACCGATGGCGGCGTTGCGTCGGCGTGGGCCACGTCGTCCGGCAAGTCATCCATGCGAATGGTGTCGGAGCGACACAGCACGGCCGCGCGCTCAACCACATTCTCAAGCTGCCGCACATTCCCGGGCCACGAATAATCGAGCAACTTGCGCAGCGCATCGGGCTGAACGGAAAGCCGCTCACGACCATTCTTTCTGCAGTAGATGCCCAAGAAATGATCTACCAGCAACGGAATGTCCTCGCGACGCGCCCGCAGCGGCGGTGCCGTTACCGCGATCACGTTGAGCCGATAGAAAAGGTCTTCGCGAAAGCGCCCCGCTTCCACCTCCGCCGCGAGATCGCGATTGGTTGCGGCGATGATCCGAACATCCGCTGCCACCGTGTCGCCGCCCACAGGTTCGAATTCACCTTCTTGCAGCACGCGCAGCAACTTGACCTGAACCGTGGGCGTCAACTCACCAATTTCGTCTAAGAACAGGGTACCCCCGCGAGCCTTAGAAAAGCGCCCCTCGCGTTTGCCCACCGCGCCAGTGAACGCACCGCGCTCATGCCCAAAGAGTTCCGCTTCCATGATCGATTCAGGAATGGCCGAGCAATTGACCGTCACGAAGGGCCGCTCGCGCCGCCCGCTTTGGCGGTGAATGTACCGCGCAATCAGCTCTTTACCGGTGCCGCTTTCCCCCAAGATCAGTACCGTGGCCGTAGAAGGAGCGGCCTGCGTGGCCACTTCCATCACCCGGCGCAACGCCCCGCTTTGGCCAATGATCTCGCGGTGAGTCAGCAGTTGCAGCTCTTTCTTCAGCGAGCGGTTCTCCGCGATCAACGAATGCCGTTCGGCGGCTTTGCGCACGCTCTTCACAATGCTCATGCGTTTGAGCGGCTTTTCGACGAAATCGTAAGCGCCGTCGCGCATCGCCTGCACCGCGGTTTCCACCGTGCCGTACGCGGTCATCAATACCACCTCCGTATCGGGTGACACTTGCTTCACCGCCTTCAACAGCTCAGCACCGCCAGTGCCCGGCATCATCAAATCCGTCAGCACCACTTGCACGCGGTGGTGCCGCACGATGTCCAACGCAGCTTTCGCGCCGTCCGCCACGAACACTCGCATGTTCTCGCGCTCAAAAATTTTCTGCAACGAGGCGGTGTTGCTGGGCTCATCGTCCACCACCAAGAGGGTGATCTCTTCGCCCGATGGGGCAGGCGCTGGCTCCAGCTCGGCTTCGGTCTGCGACTCGTTTTCAGCCATCATGTCAGTCATATTGCCACTATGGCCCACTGTTGCCAATATTACAAGCCGTGTGCCATATTGACATAATGGCCCAATTCAGGGTATTTGCCACGGTCAACGCGTCAAAGTGGCAAGCGGGGTTGTCCCCCTCCGTTCCCTCCCTCCGTTCCCCTCCCCCTCCGTTCCCCTCCGAGGTTGAGCAGTTTTGAGACGTCGTTTGGCGCAATGAACAACCGGTTTGCGTGCAGAGCTGCTGCAATTTCCGAGCGGTCCGTATTGGAAGCGAGCGACTAAGCGGATGAAATCGCCGCAAATTCGTGCATTTGTGATCAAGAAACGCACCTTCGCCTGACACCACGTGGATGTCGGCAATGAAATGCTCTTTTCCGAGGTCGCTAGCGCGCTGGCAACGGCACTAACACGCCAGCGAATCTCGCCAGCCAGTAAGTACCTTCTGGGAACATCACATTGCCGAGGCCTTGCTTGAAAGCATTCCGGGCTTCGGCATACGCGCGCTGAAAGACCTTGTTGCGAAGCAGCGCTTCGATGCGCAGCCACTTGTTCTTCGCGGCAACTCGCGGACTGAGCTCACGACGC
>DATJEQ010000366.1:0-6501 GCA_035496495.1 Polyangiaceae bacterium | reverse complement strand
GCGCATTTTCCTCGTTCCAGCCACAGTGAAACTGCAAGGTTACTTGCCGGACTTCCGGCTACCGTGTAGTAACGGCGCGCACTGCAACTTACATGCAGCGCCCAGCCAGGAGTGAGCCATGCGACGATTGAAGAAGCTACTGAGTAAGCTCCGCTTTCCAGGCTTTCCAGCCACTGCCTTTGCCTGATTCCGCGCGTGCCCCCGCGGCACTGCAATCAGGTTCCTTCCCACTCTTCTTACTTATCAAATCTTGCGCGCTTAGGGCACCGCCCAGGGCGCGTTTCTTTTTTTGTGCATTTTGATGGGCGCCCGCGCGGCCAGATTGCAGCGATGAATTACCTGACCCTGCAGGGGCCGGGTTTCAAACCCGGCCCCTCGACGACCCCTGACGGGACGCCCCAATGATTGAAACGGTGAATCGACGCGGCCTGTGCGGCAATTGCAAACATGCGCGGGTGATCCGATCGAGCAAGGGCAGCGAATTCACCCTGTGCGAGCGCTCGAAAACCGATGGGCGTTATCGCAAGTACCCCCAGTTGCCGGTGGTGCACTGTGCCGGCCATGAACCCCTAACGCCGGCCGCTCCGTCGCGCTAACGTCGTTGCCTGGCGGGACAGGGCACGCCCTGTCCCCACAATCGAGGATGCCCCATGGTACGAGCCAAATCCCGCTGTTGGTGGAGCGGCACTGATCCGCTGTACGTCGACTACCACGACAAAGAATGGGGCGTGCCCGTGTACGACGAGCGCACGCTGTTTGAGTTCCTGGTGTTGGAAGGGGCGCAGGCGGGGCTGAGTTGGATCACGATTTTGAAAAAGCGCGACGCCTACCGCGCCGCGTTCGACGACTTCGATGTGCAAAAGGTCGCCCGCTACAACGCCAAGAAGATCGGCTCGTTGCTGAATAACGCGGGCATCGTGCGCAATCGCCTAAAAATCGAATCCGCGGTAAAGAACGCACGCGCCTTCATCAAAGTGCAGGAAGAATTCGGCAGCTTCAGTGACTACCAGTGGCGGTTTGTGGAAGGAAAACCGCTGCAAGGCATGCGCAAAGGGCGGGGAGATATTCCGGCGCGCACCGCCGTTTCCGACGCGCTCAGTAAAGATCTGAAAAAGCGCGGCTTCAGCTTCGTGGGCTCGACCATCATTTACGCGCACATGCAAGCGGTGGGCATGGTGAACGACCATGTGGTCGATTGTTTCCGCCACAAACAATTGCGCGGGCGTGATTGATCTGCGCGGGCGCGATTAATCGCGTCCCTACCCTAACGACGCTGCCAACGCGGAGGCCAAATCCGGATATTTCCAGCGGAAGCCGCGGCCGTGCATCACGCGCGGCAACACCCGTTGACCGGTGAGCATCGGATCGGCGCCTTCGCCGAAACGCCAACGCAAAAGCCCTTCGGGCACCCGGAAGGTCGCCTTCTTCTTGAGCTGCACGCCAATGCCTTGCGCCAGCTCAGCCTGAGGCACCGCATTGGGCGATGTGATGTTTACCGGTCCTGAGATCGCTTCGTCGTCCATGATCTGCAGCAGCATGCGCACTGCATCGTCCAAATGGATCCAGGAAACGATCTGTTTGCCGCTGCCAATTGGCCCGCCTAAGCCCCATTTGAACGGCTTGATCATTTCCTGCAGCGCGCCGCCCTTTTCACCCAGCACCACCCCGAAACGAGCGCACACCACACGCACGCCCAAGCTCCGGGCTTCAAGCGCCGCGGATTCCCAATCCTGACACAAGCGCGCTAAGAAATCGTCGCCGGGCGGTGAGGTTTCATCGACCGCATGCTCGGGCGGCAACGCGCCGTAATAGCCCACACCCGAGGCACATAAAAGCAACTTGGGAATGTGGTGCGACGTCTTCATCGCTTGCACCAAGCGCTCCGCCTTCATCACGCGGCTTGCGATCATGTCGGCCTTGGCTTCACGCGACCAACGCACGCCAACGGCTTGCGAGCCAGCAAGGTGGATGACGGCTTGCATTGCCCCCAGTGCGGCCACCACGCCGTAGCCGGCATCCCAATGAGCCGCGCGCACCTCGGGGCCAAAGAGCATGCCCACCTTGTCTTGATCGCGCGTCACCACTGTGATCGAGTCGCCGCGCTTGACCAGCGCTCTGACCAACGCCCGCCCGATGAACCCCGTGCCGCCACTGACTACGATTTGCCCCATAAGCCCTCGGTATCGCGATTTTGCCGGGGCGTCGCGCTATTTTCCAGCCCTGTGCAGCGCCTAATTCAGGTAGCGGCCTATTTCAGAGAGCGAATTGGCCGGTTGATAAGGTGAGCGGAAAGGCGATTGGTACCGGGTAGGAACGGTGCTAATTGGGCGGCCATGAAGGCGTTAAACAGCATTGCAGTTCTGGGCGTAGGGATTTCGGCTTTGGCGGCGGCGGGTTGTGCCAGCGGCCCCTCAGCACCGTTCGACGTGATGAAGAACGCGAATGTGACCGCATACCGGTTGCAGAACTACGAGCCCCCCGCGCAAGCCGCCCCCGCTGCAGCGGCGGCGCAGCCCGGCGCGTTGATCCCCGGCATCCCCGCTGAAATTCAGCAGTGGGCGCAGGCCGCGCTGCCGGGCTTGCAGCAGCTGATCCCTCCGGGGCTGCTGCCCCCGGGAATGATCCCCGGGCAACCCGCTGCAGCCACACCCGCGCCGGCGCAGCAAGTGCCTCGCTTCGTGGATTTCCGGATCTTGGGGCAATCTCCAGTGCTGGATCCCAAGCTCAAGGAAAAGCTGGGGGATCTGTTCGGCGACAGCGATAATTATCAGGCCGATCACCAAAACTGCATGTACCCGGAGCTCGGTCTGAGCTTCAGCCCCCAGGACGGCAGCGCGCGCTACGACATGCTGGTTTCCTTTTCGTGCAACCAGGTCAACGCGGTGAACTTCGCTTGGCCGCACAAGGCCGCGGGCATGAGCCCCGACATGGTGAAGAAGCTGTCCGAGATCGTTCCGAATCTGTTCCCCGCCGGCACCGGTTGGGGCTCAGCCCCTCCTCCTGCTGGCCCTCCTGCTGGACAGCAGCCGATGCAACAGCAGCCCATGCAACAGCAGCCCATGCAGCAGCAGCCGGCAATGGGCCAACCGATGGGCGGTCAGATCAACGTCAACACCGCGCAATGACCCGCAGGGCCGTCGCGATCGCGGCGGCAGTGGCGCTGTGCGTCGCGTGCAAAGGTCGTAACCTGCCTCCCAGTAGTAGGGGCGGGATTAATCGCGCCCCTACTATACCCCAGCCCACCACCATCGTGGTGACGCCGCGCGCGCTGCGCTCGTACGAAATGAGCGGCTACCTGCCGCTGCCCAAGGCCTACACCCGAAACCACGAGTTGCCCCCTGCCCCGTGGGTCGATCTGGGGCGCACGCTGTTCTACGATCCGCGCTTGTCCAAGAACCAGGATATCGCCTGCGACCACTGCCACGATCTTTCCGACTATGGGATGGACGGCCAAGCCAAGAGCGACGGCCACAAGGGCCAACTGGGCAAGCGCAACGCACCCTCGGTGTTCAATGCCGCGGGCCACGGCATGCAGTTCTGGGACGGTCGCGAGCCGACCGTTGAAGATCAAGCCAAAGATCCGGTGCTCAACCCGCTGGAGATGGCGATGCCCAACGAGCAGGCCATCGTCACTGTGCTGCGCTCGATTCCCGACTACGTGAAGGATTTCAAAACTGCGTTCCCCAGCGACGCAGAGCCGATCACGATCCCCAATTTCGGCAAAGCCGTAGGCGCCTTCGAGCGCGGGCTGGTGACGCCCTCGCGCTGGGACAAATTCGTGAGCGGCGATAACAGTGCGCTGAGCCCCGAAGAGCAATTCGGCTTCCTCACCTTCTCTGAAGTCGGTTGCCCCACCTGCCACAGCGGGCAGCTCGTGGGCGGCAATATCTTCGAGAAGCTGGGCCGCTCTAAGCCCTGGCCCAACCAAAAAGACAAAGGGCGTCAAGACGTGACGAACAACATCAGCGGCAACATGGTGTTCAAAGTTGCCAGCCTGCGCAACGTCGAGAAAACGGGCCCTTACTTCCACGACGCGTCCTCCACCAAGCTGGAAGACGCCGTGCACCGCATGGCCGAGTATCAGTTGGGCGTGCTGCTCAAACCCGATCAAGTCGCCGCCATCGTCACTTGGCTCAAGACGTTGACCGGGCAAATTGACCAGGAATACATCAAAGAGCCCGCGCTCCCAAAGAGCTCAGATAGTACGCCCAAGCCCGATCCCAGTTGAACATGGCCTTGTTCGATGCGCCCGCGGCGGAGCTTGATTTCTACGCAAAGCTGCCCACATTTGATCATTTCATCAGCGTCGCTAGTGAAAGTTTTTACGTTGCGGCGCCCAATTCGTGGTTCTTGGTGATCACCGACGTCATTGGCTCAACCACGGCCATAAAAGCCGGGCGCTACAAAGACGTGAATGCCGCAGGAGTCTCCTGCATCGTCGCGGTGAAGAACGTGCTGGGCGGCTTGAGCTTCCCGTACGTGTTCGGGGGTGACGGAGCCACATTCTTAGTGCCGGAGCACGCGCTGGCGAAGGTTGCCGCGGCGCTACATGGCGTCGGCAAGGCTACCGACTTGGCGTTCGACTTGCAGCTGCGACTGGGAGCAGTGCCGGTGGCTGCGCTGCGAGAAGACGGGTTCGAGATCAAGGTGGCGCGCTTTCGCGCCAGCACGCACGCAACCTTTGCCATGTTCGCAGGGGGCGGCTTGAGTGAGGCTGAGCGCCGGATCAAAGATCCCGCGCTTGGGCCGCGTTACGCGCTGCCCGCCAGCGCTGAGCTCGGGGTCGACCTCTCCGGCTTTGAGTGTCGCTGGCGCCCCATTCCGAGCCAACACGGTCAAGTCGTGAGCGTCCTGATCCAAGCTCAGGGGAGCGACGCACAGAACACGGCTACCTACACCCGTGTGCTTGCCGAGCTGGACAGGCTCACTCATGGGTTGGAGACGACGGGGCCAGTCAGCCGCGCAGGCTTGCGTTTAGCATTTGGCGGCAGCGCCAACGATCAAGAAGCGCGCTTGTTCGCCGGTGCGAAGCGCGGCTGGCCCTATTGGCGGGCGCGGCTGTACGTGCTGTACAAAGTATTGCTGGGACAATTACTGCTTTTGACTGGGCGCACTTTGGGCGGTTTCAATGGCAACCGTTACAAAGACGATTTGATCGACAACAGCGACTTTCGCAAATTCGACGGCACTGTTCGTTTGGTGCTGGATATAACGCCGGATCAAGCCACAGCGCTGCAATCGCTGCTTGAAAGCGAATACCAACGGGGCCATCTGGTGTACGGCCTGCACACCGCGAGCGCCTCGTTGATGACGTGTGTCATCTCAAACTACTCGCACGATCACGTCCACTTCATCGACGGCGCCGACGGCGGTTACGCCATGGCCGCGGTGCAACTCAAGTCCCAACTAAAAAGCCGCCTTTAGTGCGCTCTATCTTGCTGTGCTATGCTCGGAATCATGCCCAAGAGCTACCTGCACGCCGCTATTGCCGCGACCGAGCGCGAGCAGCTGCTTTTCGTGCGCCAAGCGCAGGGCGTTGAGTCAGCTGTCCCCTTCCCCGATAAACTCGGCGCGATCAAGCAAGCGCTGAGCGTGTTCGAGCGCAGTGGGGTTCCCTACGCACTGATCGGTGGACTGGCCGTCGGCGTGCGCAGTGGAGTACCCCGAGCAACGCTCGATGTTGATTTCGCCATCCCCACCGCTGTCGATCGGGCCGCGCTGAGCGAGCAGTTCACAGCCGCGGGCTTTCGCGCCAACGGCGCATTCACACACAGCATCAACTTCGAGCATCCCAGCGGCGAGCCCGTGCAGCTCGCGTTCGATGCCTCATTTGATGCGATGATCTCCCGGGCCGAAGTGCTGACATTCGGCGATCTATCGCTGTGTGTAGTGACCAAGGCGGATTTGCTCACCATGAAACGCCAAGCCTCGACCGATCCGAAACGACGGCGCAGCAAGGCCTTGCGCGATCAAGCCGATATCGCTCTGCTAGAAGGCGACGTGCCCGAGCCGAATGAGGGCTGGTAGAAGGTTCAAACTCGAACGAATCGCATCGCAGAGCGCGCTTTGGCTTTGCGCGCTTCTTCTTCGCGATTCTTTGGGGGCGCGCTGGTTTCTAGAGTGTCGACCAAGCGCCGGGTGGCGCGCATGATTTCAGCAACGGCTTGATCGAATGCCGGTTGATTCTTCGCGCTTGGGGCGCGCGTTCCACTCACCTTGCGCACATACTGCAACGCGGCGGCATTGACTTCGTCGTCAGTGGCGGGCGGATCGAAATTGAACAGCAGGCGGATATTGCGGCACATTCCGCAGACCATACCGAATACAAAACGTGCGGCAACCACGGCGTAGGTTGACGCAGGGCGCAGACTTGATGACGTCTTTGGGGAATTGGCGCCGGCACGCTTGCAGGACGCTCCAAAAAGCCATCCGCGGCAGGGGGCTCAAGAATATTTTGCCCTCATTTGGAGAAAAATAGAACGCGTCTGAACCCGTAAATAA
>DATJEQ010000365.1:0-2740 GCA_035496495.1 Polyangiaceae bacterium | reverse complement strand
AATTCGAACCCAGGAACTTGAATCGTGGCTGAGCCGGTGGCGATCACGATGCCCTTGCTGGCCTGTAGGGTGCGCTTCTCGCCGCTCTTGCTGGTCACTTCGACGGTTTGCTTGTCGCGCAACCGGCCGGTGCCTTCGACGAGCACCGCGCCGTTGTTCTTGAGCAGCCCGCGCACACCGCCCGTCAGCTTCTTGACGATGCCGTCTTTCCAATCCTGCATGCGGCCCGCATCAAGCTTGACCTCGCCAAAATCCAGGCCCACTTCGGCAGCGCCATGCGCCTTGTGGTATAGGTGCGCGTTTGAAATCAGCGCCTTCGAGGGAATGCAGCCCCAGTTGAGGCACACGCCGCCCACTTCTTCCGCTTCCACGCAGGCGACCTTGAGGCCCAACTGGCCCAAACGAATTGCGCACACGTAGCCGCCAGGGCCACCGCCCAATACAATCGCGTCGAAAACGTCAGACATAACCGCCGCTCGTCTAGTCGACCCGGTGCCAGTCCACAAGGCACCAGTCCGCAGGGCACACTGGCTTACAGGGTGTCGCTGCGTTTCATGGGGCCCTGGTCGAGTTGCTGCAAGGCTTCCTGCACCACTTGCGGATCGGCGGCGTCGGGGCGCGCCGCAAGATCCTGCAATTGCGGCTGTGCCGCAGCGAGTCGCGCTACGCCCGCGGCGTGGGCGGCGGTGGTTCTCGTCTGCCAGCTCCACGCTTGCAACCCACGAAGAATCTGGCTCTTGGCCTGTGCATCCCCGAGCAGCGCCAGAGCAGTGCGGGCTGGCCACTGTAGCAGATTGGGCAACCAAAAGCTGCCCGCCGCGCGACGCCGCAACCCCGGAACTGCAGCAATCAGGCCACAGCGCCCCACCCGGTCGATGGCGCGCAGTTCTTCCTCCACTTCAAGCTTGCCGCGCGTGTCGTTGAGCGTCTGGCAGATGACTTCCTCCGCCTCGCCGTCACCCAGACCCTGCAACACCAGCGCCGCCGCCAGCCGCACCGTGGGCAGCGGGTCTCTCAATTGCTCACGCACCAGTCGCAACCACGGGGGCGCGGCGCTGTTGGTCGCCTCACCCGCAGCTGCAGCACTGCCGGCGCGATCGCTGAGCAGCCGCAGGGCCAGCAGCCGCACATGGCCGTCGCCGTCTTGCAGCCCCCGAGCGAGGCTTTCGTCAGCGTCAATGTCGAGGCCTACCAGCGAAGCCAATGCCTGAAAACGCAGGGCTGGCAGGGGGCCACACAACGCGCGGTGTAGTGTAGCCGCCAAATCCCCCTGCGCCCCATCACCCAGTTCGCCCAACGCCATCAACGCCATCTGACGCACGCGCGGATCACGATCCTCCGCGGCCTGCAACAGTGCCGAAACAGAGCCCCGGGCCGCCCCGTCCGCCAACGCGATCGCCGCAGCGCGTCGCACCTCGGCGCTTGGGTCGGTCAACAGTGCCGTTTCCAACAGTTGCGCCACGCCCTGCGATTCTAGTGCGTGCACGCCCAGCTCGCCCACGGCGGAAAGTCGCACGCTCTCCTTCGGGTGCGTTGCATCGCGCAGCGCAGCAGCTAGATTTCTGTTAAGTGGCGACAGTTTCAACATCGCGTTCCGCCCGGGCCCCGACAACTAGCTCAGCCTGTAACCACGTCAAGTCACCGTGAATTCTCAGCCCTTCAACTCCATTCCCAGCGAGGCGCCGCCCGGCGAATTTGCCGGTTACATGGCGAAGAATTTTGCGCGCGCTTTTCTACTGATCGTAGCGCTGGTGGCGCTGATGGCCGCCAGCGCGACGTGGTTCGAAGATGAGCTGATGGTGGCAACCGAGCACATCTATCAAGCGGTGGGCTCAGCGGGCCTGCTGGCCATTGCATTCTTGAACGACGCCATCGTCTCGCCGCTGCCACCTGAGGCGATCCTGCTCGTGATCGCGAAGTCGACCCTGCAAGCGCAATGGATTCAGTTGGTCTTGATCATGGGCGTGCTGAGCGCGGCTGCAGGCAACGTGGCGTACTATTTGGGTCGCCATCTGAGCGACCGCTTCGCTCCTCATTTGATCCAAAACATCAAAGATCGGCATGGGAAATGGATCCGCCGTTATGGCAGCTGGACAGTGGCGTTGGCGGCGCTCACGCCCCTACCCTTCTCAATTTCGTGTTTGGCCGCGGGCGCAGTGCAGATGCCGTTCGGCAAATTCTGGTGGCTGACCCTGCTGCGCATTCCACGTTTTTTTCTGTTCTATTTGACGATCGCGTTCTCAGATCGATTGGTTGCCTGGTTTCTCTGAGTCAGCTCAGGTCCTTAAATCCGGCAATCCCCTCCGGTCTAATCCCCTCCGGGGTTGATTTTTCACGCAACTGACGCCGCGGGCGAACCGACCAGTGAGGCATGACCTTGCCCCGCGACGTTATCCCCGGCCGCATCTACATGTTCACCCGCCGCTGCACCCAGCGACAGTTTCTGATGCGCCCTGACCCTGAGACCAACAACGCCTACATCTATTGCCTGGCCGTAGCTGCCAACCGCTTCGGCATGCAGGTGTTCTGCACCATGCCCGAGAGCAACCACCACCACACCAACGCCCGCGACGTTGAGGGCAACTACCCGGAATTCCTAGAGCTGTTTCACAAGCTGTTCGCCAAGTGCCAGAACACCCTGCACGGCCGCTGGGAGAACTTCTGGGCTTCGGAGCAACCGAGCGCCGTGCGACTGGAGAGCCCCGAGGATGTGCTCGACAAGATGGTCTACGCGCTGAGC
>DATJEQ010000364.1:0-15224 GCA_035496495.1 Polyangiaceae bacterium | reverse complement strand
TTGCCTTCGACGAGCTGCGCGCTCGCGCCGCTGGCGGTGAAGGCCGGAGGGCTGGGCCTCAATGAAGTCCGCGCGCTACAGGGCGCCGAGCCCTGGCATTGGGCGGCATTTGACTCGTTGTCGGGTGCGTGTGCTGCTCTTTTGTTCCTGCTCACGATGCTGTTCGACGCATCGGGGGCTCAAGGCAGCGGCGCTTTGGGAAGCGCGTCTCGTTGGCACCACGCCCAAACCACCGCCTCCTTCTGTGATGGGCTGTTGGTTGCCCTGAAGTGCGTGTTGTTCGCAACTCTGTTCTTGGGCTTGGGGGTGCCCGCCTCGGGGTTGCCAGCCGCGGGAAGAATTGCTGCCTTGCTGCCCGTCTGTGTCGACCTCGCCAAATATGCGTTGGTCGTGCTGCTGGTCACGCGTTTGCAGAGCAAGCTGCACTTCCCCAGGCTGGAGGATCTCGCGTGGCCCATTGTGATCGCCTCGCTCTGTGCGGCGACACTGACTGGTTTGTTGCTCGGACAAGGGAAGTGGCAACAAGCGCCGCTCATGGAATGGGTCGATCAGGGCGTCGCCCCGGCGCTGTGTTTGGCCGGCGCCATTGGAGTGCTGTTCGCGCTGATGGGCAAGCGCTGGAACAAGCTGGAGACGCCGCGCAGCGTCGCGATCAACCCGTGGCTTTAGACTGCGCTGCGTGTTCTTGGCGCAATACGGCTTCCTCTTCGCCCAAAGCCGCGATTTGAGCCATCACCACATCGGTGATCTCGCGGTACAAGCGGGGCGAGGGTGCTCTTTCGCGCAACGATCCAAAATCGATGGGGGCACCGAACACGGTATGGATCGGGGTGCCATTCCCGTCGAGATTGCCGCGGATCTGCGCAACAATATCGCTCGCCAGGAGCCCATTGGTAAAAGCCGGGATCACCACGGCGGTCGAGCGGCGCACCAAGCGACCAACCCCGGTTTGCCCGGGGAGCAAATGACGCGCGTCTGGATCGGTGCCGCGTCGCCCCTCGGGATGGATACCGACGAAAGTGCCGCGCCTGCCGACCAGGGCAACCAATTCCTCGAGCCCTGCGGCGTTGAGCGCCGCGCGCGACGCTTCGCGAAAAACGGGCGGATACATAGCAAAGAAACTCATGGCCCCGTTGACCAGGAAGCCCAGCGGGGAATCGTAAAAGAATCCGGAGCGCACCGGGAAGACGATACGTTGAGTCATTCCGCGCCGGATCAGCTCAGCGGTGATCAAGTACAGATCGAAGAAGCTTCTGTGGTTGCAAACCAGGATCGCGCTGTCGTCGGCCGACAACTGGGGCACCCGCTCGAAATGATGGATATGGTGCAAATTGGAAGTGGCCCAGTGGATCCAGTGCGCGCCGATGTTGCGTTGACAGAAACGCACCACACGATCCACCCCATCATTGTTGAACGTGCTTTGAATCGTTCGGATTTGCCAGCGCTCAATCGCGCTCAGTTTGTCACCGCCAGCCGCAAGCAGATCCATCAGTTCCCCTGCGACGTTATGGCGCGTTTTTCTCGCAGCGCGCGATCGTGAAAGAGCAGCATCTCGTAGACGCCAGGCCCCCGGTTGAATTCGTAGCTGTGATCGCCGGTCACCTCATCAATGCGATGACTGATGGCGGCTGCGGTCAAGGCTTGTGAGAGCGCACGCGTTGGTTGCAAGAAATAATCTGCATCGCTGGTGAGTAAACGCAGCGTGAGTGTGGGGTTCTGTTTTCTCGCTTCGGCGATCTTGTTGACCCACAGCGGGATCTCGCTGTTGTCGATCGCCGGCTGAGTTGCTCCGACGACGCCGAACGAGCGCGGCGCAAAGACCATCAGCGACAGCGCCGCCCGGCCGCCCAGGCTCACGCCGTCGACAGCAGTGGTTTCGCTGCCCGCTAGCGCGGGCGTTTCTGCGTAGATCTTGGGCAAGAGCTGCTTGACAATGAAATCGGTGTACAGCCTTCCTTCTTGAGCCCAGCGATCGGTGTGCAAGCTATCGGGCAAGTAAGGGCACACGATGATCATTCCGCGGTAGGACGCCGTCCGAAGGCCTGCGTTCAACACCGACAAACGCTCTTCACTAATGAGGCCACCGAAGTCTGTTGGAAGCAAAGGCGGATGTTGCACGCGTTCTAACGCTCGCATGAGGCCGTAGTCGTCGATGAAGCCGCGTGCGCCGCGTTCGGGAGCTTTCAGCGATTCGCCACGACCATGAAACGCGATCAACACCGGGAATCGATGCTCAGCGCTGGCCGCTTCGGGCACGATCACGATCACCGGCTCGGGCCCAAAAGGGCCGCTCAGTTGCCAAGTGAGTTCATGAAAACCGATGGACTTCGGGGTTGAAGTCGAGGAGAGCACGACGGGAGCAGCCTGCGCCCCAGCCGCCGGCAGGGGACTTTGCTGGGCCCGTTGCTGACGGTGGCACGCGAGCAACAACAACGCGCTCAGGGCGCACGCTGTTCGTCGAAACGCGGGAGTCAAGGACACGAGCACGCTCAGCGATCCCCGGGGTGATCCAGCCAATTCTGGTACAAGGCTTCCATGTGCGCGGCCAGATCCGGGCGTTGACCATACAGATCCTTGATTTCGGCTGGATCGGTTGAAAGATCGAACAACATGCGTCCGCCGTTCATCACGTCGATGATGAGCTTGAATTGATCGCTGATCACCGCGCGTTTGAAACCGAGCAGAGAGATGGGAGCTTCTTCCACGACCACCGGCAATTGGGGTGGCGGGGCAATGTCGGCGGGGGCAGTTCCAGAAAGCTCGCGCAGCGTTTGCCCTAAGTGAACGAGACTTACTGGCTCTTCGATTGTTTCTGGTTTGCAATCGGGCGACGCGATCACAAGCGGCACATGAATCACATCTTCGAATAGATACGGCCCATGCCCCAAGCGGGCCCGGTTCCCCGTCTCCTCACCGTGATCCGCCGTGATGACGATCAGGGTACGTTGGAGCAAACCCAAGTGTTTCATTTCTCGCAGCATGCGCCCCAGGTGAGAATCGACGTACTGTGCGCCGCGTTCGTAGGGAGACAGTGCTCCCTGCTGCGCAGTCAGTTCGACGTGATTGTCGAAGGTGTACGGAGCGTGCGTGTCGAGAAAATGAACCCACAGAAAGAACGGGCGTGAATCCTTTCGCTCCATGTAGGCCAGTGCACCGTTCACCATTCCGGCCGCTAGCAATTGCCCTTTGCCGCGCGGCTGCACATCAGTGGGGTAGGGGTTGTATTCATCGAAACCGGCAAACGACGTGGTCTTCAGCGCCACCCGATTGAAGGCGGCGGTGCGATAACCGGCAGCCTTGAAGCGCTGCGGGAGAGAATCGTGCACTGTGAGGGGGTCATCGCTGGAAACGTTGTCGGGGTGCAGATCCGCGATCGTGTGCCCTGCGAACAGCGCGGCAAGGCTCGGGCCGGTCATGGTGCTGGGCGAATAGCCGCGATCGAAAATCAATGAAGAGCGAGCGAGCCCCACCAAATTGGGCATGATCTTGACGCTGGGTGCGTCGGCGCGAAGAGCGTCGATGGTGATCACGAGCACAGATCGGTAAGTATCTGGAATTATACATGTTTTTGTCTTAAAATGAGGCGAGATTGGCAGCGTCGTGAGCGGCGCGGCGTCTGCGCCCCGGCAATCTTGATCGATGCCGTCACCCGGCTGTTCGCGACGGTGGGGACCGCGAGCGGGATCGCCTTCAGCGCAATCCGTACCGCCCAGCCATTGGCTGGACGCGCCGTCGGCGTCGCGATCGAGTGCACGGCGTACCATTGCGGCGATTGGGCCTGCGGTTGAAGCAGGCCCGTACAACACGAAACGACCTGTCGGATTGCGATCCAATCCAACGGTGAGCAGCAGCAAAACCCCGATCACGCTTGAGCCAAGTTGGGAGCGCGCTGAATTCGGCCGCTCAATGGCCCCAAGAGCAAGTAAACCGAGCAGCGCCGCGATCACGCCACAGACAGCACACAGTGTCACTTGATGCACAGGTGCCAGAATCCCATGCGCTGCTCCCATTGCGCTGGCGCTGAGCACACTCAGTACGAAGGCATTGACTGGCTTGGCCTTGCCCAGCTGTGGCATCTTCGAGAGCAGACGTTGCAGCAGTGGGCGCAACAGCAGGCGCTCTATCAGCAACATCAACGCCAAAGTGAGGAACCCGCTGAGCAGCAACAAGCCCGAAAGTGTCTCTGGAAAATCCACCTCGCGACTGAGGATTTTAGAACTCACTGCGCGCAGTAGCGCGCCGCCCATCGCCACGCTCAACAAGAAAGAGAGTGCCCAACTTGGATCAGCAAGGCACACCACATCGCCTTGTTGGTTGCGAAAGGGGTTCTTGCGCCACACCGCCACACCGCCCCAAAACAGCAGCGCACCTGGCAGCGTGATCAGGCAATAAATGCGTGCAATTGCGATGTAAGAGCACAGCAGCCCCAATGCAGTAGAAGTGGCCGCTGGGAACGCGGGGAGCAGCAGCAAAAGCTCACAGAACGCGAGCGTGAGCGCCACAACAACCGCGCGGGCAAGCCAAGCTCTCACAAGCCTCATTCTACACGAAGGGGCGCTCAGTGAGCAAAGTCAGGCGCCCCGCGATTTTGTCGCTGGCGACTCTGCGGCCTCATTCGAACAGTACATCAATGTACCCGGGCGGGGGCAACTTGCCTTCCAGCTCACTGAGCAGCGGGGCGATCAGGGTACGCTCATCGGCGCTCTGTGCGGGGCCCTTCTTCACCAGCAATGTCAGATGTGGCTCGAGATCCCTCTCGGCATTGAAGGTCTGTTGCAATTGGTACCCCGCCAGATCCGAGCGCTTCACCCAGTGCTCGATCAACTGTAGCAAATCCGGAGGCAAAGGCGCATCAAGCTCAGAGACCAAGGTCTGCTCCCGCGGCTGCTCAGGAATATTTTGCACATAGCCCACCAAAGGAATGGCCTTGTTCGAGGCGATGCTGGCTGCTTCTTGCCGGGAGAGGAACACTTCACTTTCGTCGCCCGGGTTCAGCACCAACCCCTTCACTTTGTCGTCATCGATCAATTGCAACGCGAATTCGAGTGCGACGCGGGCCGGTAGGTAGCACAAGTCGAGGTGTTCCCCATCGGTCGTCCATTGTAGGTATTGGCCGACTGTCTGCAGTTGATCGCGATCGCTCCATAGGGCCACCACCCAATCGTCGGCAAGCGGCAGCAAGTGAGGGGCCAGCGTCAACTCGTCGCCCATTTGCTGGGCTTGCCCCACCTCCACACCGGCGAGCGGTTTAGCCAGTGGGACAAATAGGCCCACCTTGTCGAGGTGGTCGACGAACGCTTGCACCGCGCTGCGAAAGCCTTGGCGCATCGTGGCGATCAGCGCGCTGGCATCGTGCAACACTGCATCAGTGGTGGGTTCCTGCGCGGCCATGATTCAGGGGCGTTTAGCACGCGGGGTCAGTGGATGACAGTTGCTCTTGCACGAGGGCCGGGCCCGTGCCAAGCCGAACACTTCGGCGATGCGCGTCGCACAGCTGCTTCCGCCCCTGATCAAGCTGTTCTCTGCCCGTTCGCGGCGGGCTGCGATCTCGCGCAAACGCGCTTACGTCGAGTACCGAGCGATTCGCGACGAGGAAGTGCCGAAATTCATGGAGGCGTTGCGGCTGGCTGCGGCTTACCTCACTCGGGCGGAGTGGTTTGAGCTCAATGGTCACACCGGTCGCGTGGTGTTTGCCTTCGAGGAAAACGCTTACACGATCGAAGAATTGGTCGACGTCGTGGTCGCTGCCGAGGAGGCCGTCGGCCTCGAAGGGCGCCGCTTCACGGATTCAGCGTTGGATCATCCGGTTGATGCTGAATTGCCACTGCAACGCATGGTGGAAGCCAGTGCGGATTTGGCCAGTGCGGCCATTGCATTGGGGTTGTCGGTTTCGCCGATCCCGGTCGTACCGCTGAGCGGCAATGCCGCCGGTGTGCTTTCCATTCTGCGCAGCTCGCCCGATCTGCGTTCGGGTTTAGAGGCGCGGTTGGGAGTCGAGCGAACGGAGTTGGTGCTCAACTTGGCCGGCGCGGTGAGCCAGGGGCTCGCCCAGCGCCCGCTGAGTTCATTGGTCGACGCGTTGCACAAGCTGGCTCAAATCCGGGAGCTACATGAGCGGCGCAAACTGTGGCTGCGCCGCGAACCCGATTTGATCGGTCAACCCAGCGATGCGAATCTCACGTTGGCCAGAGCACAGGAGCGCCCGGTGCCACTGCCCGCGGGCCCCATTGAATCCTACGCGGATCGCGCGTGGTTCGTCTCGCTCAGCGGGTTCTTGCTGAGCTTCATCACCACGCGCAGCATTCAGCGGGCCACCGCGGCGCTTTTTGGTGGCTTACCAAGGCCGGCGCGCATTGGTCGCGACGTGTTCGGCTCCGAGCTGGGCTGCGCGTTGGCTGCGCGCGGCACCCTGGTTTTGGATCGCGACGTGCTGCGGCGATTGGATCGCATTGATTGCCTGGTACTTCAGGGCGATCTGGTGCAGCGCGAGCATTTCGTGATCGCGTCCATCTTGGTGGAAGATCCAGAAATTGCAGAAGACGCGCGGGCACGCGCACGCAGCATGTTTGAGCAGGCGCGCCCGTTGCAGGTGCAGGCAGACGGCTTGTGGGTGTTGCAACCCTGGGCGCTCGCGCGCGCTTCGGTTGATCCGCGCCTCACCGAGCATGCCCATGAGCGCTCGCGCGCGGGCGCTTTGGTGTTGTCACTCGAACGCGCCGGCCATGTGGTGGCCGTGGTGGAAGTTGAAATCATGGCCCAAACGGGTGTCGAAGAGTTGATTGCAGCGGCTCACGAAGCGCGCCTGCGCGTGGTGATCGTGGCCGGCAAAGGCACGGATGCCCACGGCTTTAACACCGACGACGTCATTCCTGAATCGGAAGGAGTGGAGGCCGGTATTCGGCGCTTGCAACGCTCGGGCCACGGCGTGTGCTTGGTTGCAACGGGCAGCTCCCCCGCGTTGGGCTTAGCCGATTGCGCCATTGGTCTGTTGCGGGCGGGTGAGCCCGTCCCCTGGGCGGCGGATATGATCTGCCGCGAAGATCTGGGCGATGTCCGCTTCATGATCCTCGCTTGTGTCGCCGCCAGGCGCGTGAGTCGACAATGCGTGAACATCGCGCTGGGGGCTGCGGCTTTTGGCACATTGGTCTCAGGGGGCGGGTTGTTGCCGCTCACCGGGCAGCGCGTGATGTTCGTGATCAACGTCGCCAATCTGATTTCAATGGGCAACGGGGTGCGCAACTCGCTCGTGCTGCGCAGTTGGGCATTGCCGCCTCCGCATGATCCCACTCCCTGGCACGCGCTCGACGCCCGCGGTGTGGTGCGGCGCTTGGGCAGCGCGGGCGCGGGACTGAGTGCGATGGAAGTAGCCCGCAGGCGCGCGCCTGCGGCCAGAAAACATAATCGTTTCGCTGAGTTGGGAGAAGCCATCACGGACGAACTCTTCAACCCGCTGGCGCCCTTGCTGGCTGCCGGCGCGGGGCTCTCCGCCGTGACCGGTGGGGTGACAGACGCGGGCATGGTGGCGAGCGTCGTGGTGCTCAACGCCGCCGTTGGGGGTTGGCAGCGCTTTCGCACCGAGCAGAAGTTGCAAGAGCTCACTGAAGCGGAGATCCAAAAAGCCCGAGTGCGCCGCGATGGATCGGACTTCTGGTTGCCAGTGGGGGAATTGGTCGTGGGCGATGTGGTGCTGATGCACCCCGGCGACGTGGTGCCGGCGGACTGTCGACTGGTGAGCGAAGATGCCATTGAGGTCGACGCCTCCAGCATCACTGGGGAATCGCTGCTGGTGACCAAGACGTCGCACGCGTCATTCGAAGCACACATCGCCGATCGCAGCTCCATGCTTTACGCGGGCACCACCATTGCAGCGGGTAAAGCCGAGGCGATCGTGGTTGCAGTGGGTGAGCAAATTGAAGCCGCAAGGGCCGGCGTGATGGTGAAGAAATCGCGTCACCAGGGCGGCGTCGAGCAGCGCTTGCGAGAATTGATGGATCTCACTGGTCCGGTAGCGGTTGCGGCCGGGATTGGCGTCATCGGGGGCGGCTTGCTACGCGGCAGGAAGTTGGAAGATCTGGTCAGCTCTGCGGTGAGCTTGGCGGTTGCTTCCGTGCCGGAAGGGTTGCCCCTGTTGGCCACGGCGACGCAACTCGCCGCCGCGCAGCGGCTCTCACGACGCAATGCTTTGGTGCGCAACGTGCGCGCCATTGAAGCCCTAGGGCGTGTCGATGTGATCTGCTTGGATAAGACGGGCACGCTGACCGAAGGCGGCATTGAATTGCATTCGGTGAGCGACGGGCATCACGACGAATCGGTGGTGGACGAGATGAGCGAGCGCGCAGGTTCGTTGGTGGCCGCGGCACTGCGCGCCTGTGGCGAAGAAGAAACAGAAGCTCGCGTCAACGATCCGGTGGACAACGCACTGTGGCGGGCAGCGCGTCGCAGTGCGGTGACTCAAGCGTCCGATTGTGCCGGATGGACGCGCGCTGCTGAAATTCCCTTCGTGGCGGCTCGCGGTTATCACGCGACGCTGGGCAATTCCGAACAGGGCGCCCGCTTGAGTGTGAAGGGCGCGCCGGAGGTGATCTTACAGCTGTGTACGCACGAGGGTGCGTTGGGTACTCAGCACAAGTTGGACGACGAAATGCGCTCGCGCCTTTCCGCCACTGCGGTGCAATTTGCGGCGCGGGGCTTGCGCGTTTTGGCCGTTGCAGAAAAGTCGATTGCGGGTACCAGCAAGCTGACGGCGCAGAATGTTTCCGGGCTTATTTTCCAGGGTTTGTTGGTGTTTTCCGATCCAGTACGCCCCACCTCAAAGCGGGCCATCGAGCGCTTGGGTCAAGCGGGGGTGCGGGTGTTGATGGTCACCGGCGATCATCCGCAAACGGGTGTCGCGGTGGCCAGCGAGCTCGGTCTGCCCTTCGCTACCGACGTGCTGACGGGTGCCGATCTGGCGCGGATGAATGACGACGAATTGACCGCAGCGGTGGCGAGTGTCGGCGTTTTTGCACGGGTGACGCCCACCCAAAAAGCGCGATTGGTGCGCGCGCTGCAGCGCGCCGGGCGCGTCGTGGCCATGGGCGGAGATGGAGTCAACGACGCTCACGCGCTGCGCTTGGCGGACGTGGGCGTGGCCGTGGGGGAGCACAGCACCGCTGCGGCGCGTGCTGCGGCCGATGTGGTGTTGATGGACGGTCGTCTCGACACCTTGATCGAAGCGATCGCAGAAGGCCGTGCGATGTGGTTCGCCGTGCGCGACGCGGTGTCCATTTTGCTCGGTGGAAACTTTGGCGAAATTGCCTTCACTTTGGGGGCAGGGTTGCTGGCGGGGCGGCCGCCGCTCAATGCCCGGCAGTTGTTGCTGGTGAATTTGCTCACCGACGTGGCCCCCGCGATGGCCATCGCGTTGCGGCCCCCCTCGCGCGAGCTACTCGATGCGTTGATCACCGAGAGCCCCGATCGCTCCTTGGGTGCGCCACTGACGCGCGACATCGTGCAACGCGCGATCACCACTTCGGTGGGTGCCGGTACGGCTTGGACAATTGCGCGCGTGATCGGATCGAGCTCTTTTGCACGAACTGTGGGCCTTGCCGCATTAGTGGGCACGCAGCTTGGTCAAACGGTGCGCGCGGGCGGCATGAATCGCCCGGTGCTGCTGACCAGCATCGGCTCTGCGGGCTTGATGTTCACGATCATCCAGACTCCTGGGCTCAGCCACTTCTTCGGTTGCCGCCCGCTGGGGCCCATTGGTTGGGCTACCGCGTTCGGCGCCTCGGCAACGGCGACGGCATTCTCACATTTGGCCGGCGGGATCCTGGAAGGCGATTGGCTCGACTCCGGCGCCGGTTTCTCAAGCGCCCGCGGGCCCCTCAGTCGCGTGAGCCTGCCACCGCCTGTGATGTAAGGATCACAAATCACCCGCGGCACTTGAGCGGGCTTGCCGTGTAGAGGCCTATTGCTGCCTCTCTGTTGATGAAATTCGAACGCGAGAAAACAAGGGTGGCTGTCACTGGCTGCCACCCTAGATCTACACATAGATATGTGTAACGCTTCACACATGGCTACCAATCTCGCGATTGACGAATCCCTGTTGACGGAGGCGCTGAGAGTCGGCGGTCTCAAGACAAAGAAAGCGACGGTGACGCAGGCGTTGCAGGAGTACGTACAACGGCGACGACAGGTGAAGATCATCGACCTGTTCGGATCCGTCGAAATTCGGAAAGGTTACGACTACAAGAAGCAGCGGAACCGGGTGTCGGGCGGCTGGAGTTCAGGGGTCGAACACGGATTTCTTGATCTGCGCAGCGTGCTTACGTCGAGATCTGGCGATATTCACTGCGGACAAGCACTTCGACCATTACGCGAAGGTGCTGCACGTCAAGCTCTTGCCCGAGGTGCTCTAAGGATCGCGCACATTACGCAAGACGCGATCTCCGGTCGGGTGCAATGCTCTGTTAGGTTGCACGTTATCTGAGGGACAAATAAGCTGATCAGATTGAAAACACGCGGGCCTGTGAGTGTCCAGTCAGTAGACGTTGCATGTCCGACGGATCACCGGTGGCTACGATGGCGGTATCAAATTCGAGTGCGGTGGCCGCTACGAAAGCGTCTACGGCATGTTCGGAGGACATTCGCGCCTTGGTCAAGAGTCCACCGGCTCGCTGTGCGATGGACCGAGTCAAATCCACTACGGAGACACCTCGGTCATTGAGAAGGTGGTCGATGGGAGCATCGAATCTCGGCCCGCGGCAAACTTCAGCCAAGACCGGGGCTGGAACGCGAACGAGGGCACGGTGCTCGTGGGCGATGGCCAAGATAGCCATGGCTCTGTGGAAAAGAACGCCACGGTCATCTGGACGCGCGAGGGCGTGAAACGCCTCGGAATCCAAGATCAGCGCTTCGGCCATGCGCGTCGTGCTGCAGCCAGAACCGCCTTGGAAGGAGCCCCATGTTTCGCCTCAAGCTCAGCAAGGAACGCCCCGAGTTGTTCTCGCTCGAGTTCATGGGAAATCGCTTGAGCGACAAACCCAGACAATCCTCGGGTGCCAACTCTGCGTCGCAAGGAGGTTGCCAGGGGGCGAGGGATGCTCACGGAGATCTTGGCGACTGTTTGGGACATGCTCAATTCATACCATAGTAGGAATACAAGTCAAAGTGGCTGGTTAGCCAATGGAGAATTTCCGGGTCTGTCCTAGGCCCAATTTTCGGTGTGGAGGCCAGCAACTTGACCGAAATGTCGGATGTTGTTGGTCACGAGAATGGCGCCGAGGGCGATGGCGTGAGCAGCGATAAGCGAGTCAAGTTCGCCGATGGGGCGGCCTGACCCAGAAAGGGCGCTCGCCACTTTACCAAACTGAATGGCAGCGGCGTCGTCAAACGGTGCAATGTGAATGCCTCGCACAAAGGAATCTACTAGATGCTCAAGCTTGGGGGAGCGCTTCTTGTCAACGCCAAAGCGTAGTTCAGCGAGGGTGATGGCGCTAATACAGATATGGGAGGGCTTGTGACGGAGAATACGTTTTGCGACATCACCGATACCGCGCAGCGCAAAACTGACGGTGTCGGTGTCCAACATGTAGGTCTTCATGATTCAAACGAATCGCGCACAGTGCGCAGGTCGCGTTGTTTGGGTCGAGGAATGGTGCCCGTCCAAGCTCCGAGGCAGCTCACAAAATCGGCGGGCCATTCGTCAATCGGTTCAAGGATAACGCGACGACCTTCACGTCGAACCACAACCTCATTGTCGCTCTCGGGAAATCGGTATTCCTTGGGCAAGCGGACAGCCTGGCTGCCGCCGTTGTGGAAGAGCTTTGCACGAGAGGTCATCGGTTAAGTATATACTATTGTATATACTCTGTCAAACGTGTGGCGAAGCCGGGAAACGCGGCGGCCGGCGGCCGCCACCAAGCGATGCAAGGCAAGACGCTCACACCCGTCGGCTGCAATGCCTGGTTAGGCAGTAATCTGTAGGAATAAAAGCGGTCCATCGGAGGTAGCGCTCTGGTTGGAACACTCGACGATTGACCGTGATCAAGAGATCCTATCTTCGTCTTCCGGCAGGTCATACGCGTCGGTATGTGTCAGATGGCCATCCTGCTGACTAACTCGACGCAGGTTGTTTCCATGGCGATACGTGATCTGCAACCCATGCTCAGGCTCCCAGTCACACTCCGCAGTGATCTGGACGTAGACGCTCTTGTCACCATAAGGCCTGCGCGATACGTGGACGGCCGTTGGATGAACATGGCGCCAGACGTCAGCTTGACGGGCGATCTTGACGTGCACGTCCTCGGGACCAACAGCGTTGGCGAAGTCGGTGAAATTCTTGAACACGTGTGATGTCGCAAGATCGCGATCAGCAACGGTGAGGTTCAAGAAAGCGCGTGCGGCGGATGCGAATTCCTCTGTGTTCGTGTCCTCAAGTATGTTTTCGAAAACGAACACTAGCTTGGTGCCTGGAAAGTAGGCAGTCTCAGTCGGTTCGCTGACCAGCCATTCCGGAATGGACTTGTCCGGGGTCACCTCACCAAGTGGCTCTATGGTCATCATGATCTGCCTAGTCAGAATGGAACGACCGACTCACGCCTTAGGCGTGGGTTACGCTTTGTCTCGGTGAAAAGGCAGAGTGCAGAGCCACAAAGGAGGAGCCGGTCATGGGGAAGAATACTCGATACGTGGGGCTGGATGTACATGGGGAAACGATTGCGGCAGCGATAGCGCAGGGTAGCAGCAAGGCGCGCAGTGTTGGCGAGTTTGCGAACCGCCCGGAATCGGTGAGGAAATTCATTGAGAAGCTTGGAGGGGCTGATGGGTTGAAGGTTTGTTACGAGGCGGGTCCGACGGGCTATGCGCTGTACTGGCAGTTGAAAAAGCTGGGCGTGGCGTGCGAGGTAGTGGCGCCAACGTTGATTCCGATGAAGGTGGGAGAGCGAATTAAAACGGACCGTCGAGATGCCGAGAAATTGGCACAGTGTTATCAGCACGGCATGCTGACAGCGGTTTGGGTGCCGGACACGGCACACGAAGCGCTGCGCGATTTAGTTCGGCAGCGCGCAGCAGCGAAACACGACGAGAGTCGAGCGAAGCACCGGCTGGTGAAATACCTACTGCGGTACGGGTTGCGGCACCCGGAGAATCGCAAGGCGTGGTCAGCACGGTGGTGGGCATGGGTGCAGAATCTCGAGTTCGAGCACGAAGAGCAGAAGGTGGCGTTGGGGGACAGCATTGCGGAAGTGCTGCACATGGGCGAGCGCGTCGCCCGATTGGATTTGGCCATCGATCGAGCGATCGAGACGGCTCCAGCGCAGAAGAAGGCGGTGATCGAATCGCTGCAGGCACTGCGTGGCGTGGCGAAGTTGACCGCGGTGACGATTGTGACGGAGGTTGGGACGTTTCAGCGATTTCGCCGGGCAACCGAGCTGATGGGCTACACGGGGCTCGTGCCGTCAGAGCATTCGAGTGGCAATCGCGAAGCGCGGGGTCGCATCACGAAGACGGGCAACGCACACTTGCGCCACGTGCTGGGCGAAGCGGCGTGGAATGCCCGGCATCGCCCGTGGCTGAACGTGCGACTGAAAGCAATGCTGCCTCGTTTGCCCGCAGGAGTATCAGAGATCGCGTGGAAGGCGCAGGAGCGACTGCATCGCAAGTTCACGAAGATGACGTATCACCAGAAGCCGGCAGGCAAAGTCGCTACTGCCGTGGCACGCGAGCTCGTGGGATTCGTCTGGGCGATTGGCACGCTAGTGGAGCGGCAGGCGATGTCCGCATCGGTGTAACGGTCAAAGGAGATGATCTGGCAGAACGATGAGCGACCGAGAGCAGCACGGAGAGAAGAATCCTCGAGAGTCGTTTGCGGCAACCAACCCGCGGTGCCTAGTCCGAGGCAGCTTCTGACGCATGAAGACTGTGAGGTACGTCCTTGCGACCAACCCTCGAATATCAGCTTGAATACCGTCGAAAAGCTCGCTCTCGGTCGTTCACTTTCTGCCTGATTAGCAACTGAACGAGGGTCAGCAACGAACAGCACAAAACGAAATAAAACGAAGGTTCAGGCGCGACTGTTGACGGGTCGTTCCATATCAACGACTTTGGCATTCAGCCGCGGGGGAGGTCACAACCTATCAGAGTGGGGCGAAGCCGACAAACGGGCGGCGCGACGCGCCGCCACCAAGAAAAGCCCGATGCAAGACAAGACGCATGCCCCCGTCGGTCTGCAATGCCTGGTTAGCCAGGGCCGAATTTCGTTGTCAGTCTTGAGATCCAGTAGCCCGGACGGCGACTTCCGTGGGCGACGGCGATGATGAAAATACGTTGCTCGTCGAAGATGTAGACAACACTGAACGGGAATGTGCGGAGCAGAAGGCGGCGCGTTTCGTTAACGTGTGCAGGAAAGATATGAGGAGCGCTTTCGATCTCCCGGATCGCGGCAAGCAGAGCGTCCGAGAAAGCAACCGAGGCTTTGATGTTACGAGCTGCGTAGTACTGCGCAGCAGCTTCGGCCTCAGCCAGTGCCTCCGGGTGGAGGTCAAGAGTTCGGGTCACGTCCGGCTGCAACCAAGATGCGTCGTCGAGCTTCAGCCCAAGGGATAGTGCGGACAGCGCCAGACTTGATCTCGTCTACACGTTTGCGGATCTCGTCGGCCCAAAGCGCTTCGGCATTGACGTCACTTTCCTCATCGAGCGTCGAGATGAGTTCGGCAGCGAGAGCAGCGCGGACATTGGCTGGCAGCTGCAAAGCGTCCTCGAAAACGCGCTTGTGATCCATGACACCAGTTTAGCATGACTCGCATCACCCGAACAGCAGCGGGAAGGTAGCTAAATTCCGCTGGTTCAGAGCGACGCCAACCACCCGCGCGTGACCCGAGGACTGCATCTCCAACGCTGGCCGCTGGCTAACGACTTTGGCATTCAGCCGCGGGGATGGTCAGACTCTATCACGAAGCGGCGAAGCCGGGAAACGCGGCGGCCGGCGGCCGCCACCAAGAAAAGCTCGATGCAAGGCAAGACGCTGACACCCGTCGGCTGCAATGCCTGGTTGGGCGGTGGCATGTTACGCAACTGAGAGCAGTCGTGCGCGGCTAGGGGTTATTTCCCACGAACTCTCGGAGTTTCTTTATGAGGAACGCTGATGTTGCGCCAACACCCGCGGCAATCGTGCCAGCATACAGCTGGGCTATTGGCCACATCGATGCTCCGCCTCCCTGATAAGGACGGAAATACTCACA
>DATJEQ010000363.1:0-5180 GCA_035496495.1 Polyangiaceae bacterium | reverse complement strand
TTTTCTTTAGCGCTTGGGTTGGCCTCTTAACTTAGTCCTTTTTTCAATGCACTGATGCTTTAGGGGGTCGCAAGATCCTGTGAAAGCTCGAACGATAAGAGATCGTTCGGGCTTTCGCGCTTTTATGGGCCGCAGCTCTGGTAGACGGGTGAATCGCCCAGCAGCGCCATTCAAGGCGCGTGCACTGGACCGAACAGGAAATCTCCCAGGCCTTCCGCGTGGCAGCGGGCGCATCCGGGAAGTGCGCCGCTTTGCTCCACACGGCCATCGGAGGTCAGCAGTGTGAAGATCCAGGGAGCCGCCGGATCGCTCGCGTTCTTTTCCATCGCGAATGCGTCGCTCGCTTTGCCGCTGCGATCGCGCTGCACTTGCACCACCACTGAGCCAAGCGGCAGTGACGATTGCGCAGTGAGATTCAAATAGCCCGCTTGCGCTTGTGAATTGACGCGCACTTCTGCGGCATAGGGGCCATTGCCGTGGCCACCGTGCGCAAGCGGAGTGCGCGCAACGACGGGCCAACTCATCGCTTCTTGCCAGCGAGGCCACAGGGGCCCCTGAGCTGCGGGGGCTGCTATTTGCTGAGGAGCAACAGGCTCCGGAGCATTGCCGCAGGCCAACAGTGCTGCGAGCGAAATCGACGTAACCAGCAGCGGCAATGCAAGCCGTGCAGCGACGTGGTAGCGATGAGAATCAGGGCGCATGGCGAAGAATCTTACAGCGTCACGCGGAGCTTGGGTGCTGAGCCTATTGCTCGTGCATTGTGCCTCAACCCAGGGCTCCGGTGCTCAACCTTCCGCCAATCCGGTGCCTCAGGTTGCAACCGGCTCTGGCGAACCGTCGACACTCAAAGAAGGTGCTCCCGCGGCTTCCGCCGAGCAGCCCCAGGTCACACCAGCGCCCAGTGCACAGCCCGGCTGGCTCGGGGTTGATCTCAAAGCCGTGCCTGCCGATCAGGCGGGCGTGCAGATCGCCGCCGTGTACGCGCAATCACCTGCGCAGCGGGCCGCCTTGCTTGTGAACGATGTTGTGCTGCAGGTGCAGGGTGTTCCCGTGAACAGCCCCGCCGATCTTTACGGGCAACTTCGCTCACGCAGTGCGGGGGAACATTTGGCATTCGTGGTGCGAAGGGCGAGCGAGCAACGCCTGTTCGAAGTCGTACTGGCGGTGAAGCCCAACGCCGAGGGGCTTCTGCGTCTGCGTTACCTCAACCAACCCGCGCCAGAGATCACTTCTGGACACGTTGCGCTGGGTTCTGCGCCCGCTTCCCTCACGGCTCAGCGGGGGCGTGTGGTGGTGTTGGAGTTCTGGGCCAGTTGGTGCGAGGCCTGTCACGTGCTCTTGCCGGTTCTCAACGACTGGTACGATCGCCTATCCGCCCAAGGGGTGACCGTGATCGGGGTGACGACCGATCCGCTGACGCAGGCTGCTCAAAGCGCGCAGCAGTTGGGCATGAAGTACAACGTGATTGCCGATGCGGATGCGCAGATCACGCGGGATTATCACGCACTCTTGCTGCCCACCGTGTTTGTTATCGATAAGCAAGGGCGCGTGCGCGACGTGGTCGTGGGGTTTCAGCGCGCGCGCATGGAGCAACTGGGGCAATTCGTGCAGCGATTGATCAGCGAAAAGGACTGAGACGCCCCGCTGCGTCCCGCAACTTTGGCAAACCTGGGCCTTTTCAGCTAGATTGACCAGCGCTGGATCCCAGCAGGGCGCGCCGATGAAGACCAATGATCTCAGTGAGTTGACCGAGCGCGCATTGCAAGGGGGCGCCCAGAAGTATCACCAGAAGAATGCCGCCGAAGGCAAGCTGTTCGCGCGCGAGCGTTTGCGGCTGCTGTTGGACGAAGGCTCGTTGCTGGAAGACGGGCTGTTGGGCAACGCGGCAGCCGGTGATTTGCCGGCGGACGGCGTCGTCACCGGGGTCGGCCGGGTGCAGGGTCGCAGCGTGTGCGTGATGGCCAATGATTCCACGGTAAAGGCCGGCTCATGGGGCGCGCGCACGGTAGAGAAGATCTTGCGCATTCAAGAAACGGCGGCCCGGCTCAATCTGCCGCTGATCTACTTGGTGGATTCAGCGGGCGCGCGCATCACCGATCAAGTGGAAATGTTCCCCGGGCGTCGCGGTGCGGGGCGCATTTTCTACAACCAAGCGCAGCTCAGTGGGCAGGTGCCCCAGATCTGTTTGTTGTTCGGCCCCTCTGCCGCAGGCGGTGCATACATCCCCGCATTTTGCGATGTCGTGGTGATGGTGGATAAGAACGCCAGCATGTACTTGGGATCGCCCCGCATGGCGGAAGTAGTGATCGGCGAGAAAGTGACGTTGGAAGAAATGGGGGGCGCCCGTATGCACACCGAAGTGTCGGGTTGCGGGGATGTATTGGTGCACAGCGAGCAAGAAGCCATCAGCTGGTGTCAGCGCTACCTTGGCTACATGCCGCAGAGCTTTCGCGACTTGGCGCCTGCTGTTGAAGGCAGCGAGCCAGTGTCCGCGCCGGCCAGCCTGGAGCAAGTGGTGCTGCCCGATGCCAACAAGCCCTTCGACATGATGGAAGTGATCGCGCGTGTGGTGGATGCGGGCAGCTTCCTGGAGATCAAAGCGCGCTATGCCAAAGAAGTGATCACCGGTTTGGCACGCGTTGCCGGCAAAGTGGTGGGCGTCGTTGCCAATCAACCGAAGCATTTGGGCGGAATCCTATTTACGGCCAGCGCCAATAAAGCGGCGCGCTTCATTGCGCTGTGCGACGCGTTCAACATCCCGCTGTTGTTCTTGGCCGATGTGCCCGGCTTCATGATCGGCACCAAGGTGGAGCGCGAGGGGATCATTCGCGCAGGCGCGAAAATGATCGCCCAAGTGAGCGAGGCCAGAGTGCCTAAATTGAGCGTAATTGTGAGGAAAGCCTACGGCGCGGGGCTGTATGCCATGAGCGGGCCCGCATTCGCGCCGGAAGCCTGCATTGCGCTGCCCACCGCATCGATCGCCGTGATGGGCCCTGAAGCAGCGGTGAATGCGGTTTATTACAACGCGATCCAGGCGACGGACGGCAGCGAGCGGGAAGAATTGGTGGCCAAGCTGCGCGCGGAATATTTGGCGGATGTAGATCTGGCGAAGCTGGCCAGTGAATTGGTGGTCGACGCTGTGGTGCCTTTTGCTGCGCTGCGAACCCAAATCGTGCAGCGCTTGATCCAAACGCCCTGCGCAGGCATTGACGCTGCGAAGAAGAAGCGCTCCGTCTTGCCCATGTGATTGCCGCTGACGCACTGTGGAATGGGGACCAGCACCGTGAGCACCAGCACTGGACATCGGACGAAGTTCGCGCAGGTGCTACTGGGTGCTGCCCTGACGCTCATGGCTGCATTGAGCGTCCGCTCAGCGCGTGCCGACGTCGATGCGAAGGCTTTGCGGGCCGCGCTGGGCCGTGTCGGTCGCCCACTGGCATCGGCTCAGCGGGTGGTTGGGGTCGTACAACACGATTTTCCCATGTTGCCGGGCACCCGCGGGTTGATCCCACTGACCGAGCATTTTTCTGGCTTTCGTGTAGCCCCGCAGGATTTCGATCAAGCCGCTGATGAGCTCACGGGGCTGAGTCTCAGTTGGTCGCCGCCGCGACACCTGCTCTTGGATAAAGCGATGCAGTGGACACGGCTTTCTGACGTGCACCAGCAGCCCAACGGCACCGGTCAAGGCGTGGTGGTGGGCATCGTCGACACCGGGGTGGATTTGACGCATCCCGATCTGCGCAATGCGGACGGCACGACTCGCATCGCATGGTTGATGGATCTGTCGCGCACCCCCGCGGGGTTACAACCCAATCTAGAAAGCAATTACGCATGTTCGGATAAGCCCGGGTTCGAGTGCGAGATCCTGAGCGCTTCAGACATCAATCAGATGCTGACGGATCGCAATTTCGATGCACTCCCCAGCGACGAGATTGGCCATGGCACCCACGTGGCTTCTCTGGCGGCCAGTAACGGCCTTTCAACAGCGGATGCTCGTTACGTGGGCGCCGCGCCCGAAGCGACGCTGATCGTCGTGCGCGTCACGCGGCAGAATGCATCCGTCGACGATTTCGATATTTTGCTTGCGACTGATTTCATTTTTGAACGTGCCCAAGCCATGGGCATGCCCGCAGTGATCAACTTGAGCTTGGGTAGCGATTTTGGGCCCCACGATGGCACCGATACCGTTGGCAAAGCGCTGACGGAATTTTTGGATCAACCGGGGCGCGCTATCGTGGTCGCTGCGGGTAACAGCGGCAATTTGTTAGCCGGAACCGGCACTGAATATCCCGATCCTTTCGGTGTGCACACGGATGTGGCGGTGCGCTCGCCTGAGGGCGTGCGCGTGCCGTTGCTCGCCCCCGTTCCGCCCACGCGCGCAGCGACCACAGCAGCTTCTTTGTTTGTGTGGATTGGGTTCGAACCGGGCAGCGATCTGCGAGTGGGGCTCGATCGACTCGACGGGCCGTGGGTGGAACCCATCGGGCGCGGTCAATCGACGAAGGTGAAAGACGGCGATCTGGAAGTGACATTGTTGAACAACGCGATCACGACGGATGGTCCGCTTTCCGCGAACACGGACGGCGCGGTGGTGCTGTTCGACGGCAAGTGGGATTCCGGCAAGACCTTTGTGCTGCGCTTGGAAGGAGAAGGCGCAGCGAATTTATGGGTGCAATCCGAAGGCGACCTGAGCCCGGAGATGGGCAGCATCGGCGCCATGTTCCCGCGCGCAACCGCCGCTCAGACGATCAATATTCCCGCAGTGCAACCCGAATTGATCGCGGCTGGAGCGAGCATCAACCGCAATCAGTGGCCCACGCGCGCTGGCTCAACCGCGCATGTTGAAAGTCGCAGGCTGTCGGCTCTGGCGCTGCTCGATAGCGTCGCGTGGTTCAGCTCTGCAGGCCCCACAGCAAGCGGGGGCATCAAGCCGGATATCTTGGCACCCGGTGCCTTCGTGGCGGGCGCGCTGTCGCTCAAGGCCGACCCCGATTTGAGCCCGTTCAGCCTGTTCGCGGATACGTCAATGTGCGGCGGTGTCACCGATTGCGCGGTGGTCGACGATTTTCATGCGGTGACCACAGGCACCTCCATGTCGTCGCCCATTGTCGCCGGTGCGGTGGCATTATTGTTCCAGCGCGATCCAACGCTGACGCATGAGCAGGCGCGGCAACTGCTGC
>DATJEQ010000362.1:0-6330 GCA_035496495.1 Polyangiaceae bacterium | reverse complement strand
GGGTGCTCGCGGTGCTCGTGCGCGCGGGGCGTTTGCTCGAGGCCGAAGATCTCGCCCGTTCGTTGCTCCAAGCGGATCCAGAGCGAGCCGATCGGCACATCGCCCTGGGGCGAGTGCTCTCCAAGCAGCGTAAATTCTCCCAATCGATCGCCGCTTACCAGCAAGCCCTGGGGCTCGATCCGGACAACACCACAGTGACGACTCCCTTGGTGGAAGCGCTGGCAGCGCTGGGGCGTGTGGAGGAAACGATCTGCGAAATCGAACGGGCCCTGGCCCTCGATCCCACGCTTGCCACCGAGCACAGCACTCTGGTGTTCCAGCTGGCTTTCAGCAATCGCTATGACGCCTCGGCTTTGCTCCACGCTGCGCAACGTTGGAGCGCTGTGCACGCTGCTCCCCTGATCTCCAAGCGCAAGCCCCACACGCACGACCGCAACCCGGAGGGGCGCCTGCGGGTGGGCTACGTTTCCCCGGATTTCCGCAAGCACGTGCAGCGGCTCTTCACCCTCCCGCTCTTTGCGCACCACGACCACAGCGCCTTCGAAGTCGTGGGATATTCCAGTGTCAAAGCGCCCGACGACTACACGCGCCGGATCCGATCGCTGTGCGACGAATGGCACGACGTCGCGCGCCTGAGCGACAGCGACCTGGCTCAGAAGATCAGAGATGATCGCATCGATGTGCTGATCGATCTGACGCAGCATATGGCGCGCAATCGGCTCAAAGTGTTCGCGGAGAAGCCGGCACCGGTGCAGATCGCCTGGCTTGCCTACCCCGGCACCACGGGTGTGGACGGAATGGATTACCGCATCACCGATCCCTTCCTCGATCCGCCGGGCGCGCCGCTTCCCTATTCTGAGCAGTCGCTTTGGCTGCCCCACAGCTTCTGGTGCTACTCGCCCGACAGCGAAGAACCCATCGGGGAGCCCCCGTTGTCCAAAACCGGGCACGTCACCTTCGGTTGCCTCAACAATTTCATGAAGGTGAACCCCACAACGCTAGAGCTGTGGGCTCAAGTGCTTAAAGGCAACCCAGGTTCCGAATTTCTGATGCTGGCGCCTGCAGACTATGGGCAGGATTTCGTGCGCGGCATCATGGGGCAGAATGGCATCCAATCCGAGCGGCTCGAATTCGTGGATTTTCAAACGCGCGATCAATACCTGAAGACTTACAACCGAATTGACATCGCTCTCGACACGTTGCCCTATCAGGGACACACCACCAGCTTGGACGCCTATTGGATGGGTGTGCCGGTCGTCACCTTGACTGGGAAAACCATTGTGGGGCGCGCGGGGCTGTCGTTCGCCAACAATTTGGACCTGCACGACTGGGTGGCTCGCAATGCCGAGCAGTTCGTACAGATTGCCAGCCGCTTCGCCGGCGATCCCTCGCACTTGCTGCGGTTGCGCCAAGAGTTACGCCCCAGGCTCACGCACTCACCACTGATGGACGCGGCGCGCTTTGCCCGCGACATGGAAGCCGCTTACCGCACCGCTTGGCGCAATTATTGCGCTTAAAACGGCGATTAAATGACAGGGGCGGCTCGCAAGAACCGCCCCCTGAGGTTGTCGCGGAACGAATTACTGCCCGAGGAAGACCGCGAGGCCGACCTTGGAGCCGATGCAGATATCGACAATGCCGTCGGTGTTCACATGACCCACCGCGAGCTGACGCCCCACGCCCATGCCGGTATCCGGCGTGGCAGTCGTGCCGAGCTGGGGAGGATTCCCTGCGCTGCCGACTGGGAACGGATCGGGCAGAGGATCGACCAGCACCGGCTGCAGGGTGATCGGCCCGCCCGAGTTCGGATCCGCAGCGGCGACGTTCTTGAACACGTAGAGGTACGGAAGTCCGTCGTTATCGGGATCGCCGAAACCGTGCGGGTGCGCGAAACGCATCTTGCCGGTGATCACATCCGGGCGACCGTCACCATCCATGTCGGTAACCTGCAATGCGTGCGGCTCGCTGAAACCAGCGCCCCACTTAGTCTTGTCAGCTTGCCCGGCGCCGCCCATGAACTGGTACTTGGTGAAATGGCCAGTGGCATCTTGCTTGTACCAGAACAGGCCTTCGCCGTGCGCCCAGTCGGCGGCAACAACGTCTGGAATTCCGTCCAAATCCATGTCGACCGCGTACATGTGCGACGCGCCCTTGTTGCCGTCGTTGTCGACGTTGCCGTCGTAGAAGTTCTGCTTGATGTAACCGCAGCCCGCCGGCGTGTCCTTGCCCGTGCACTCCGTGGTGTTCCAGGTGCCACCGGGTTGCTGCAGCCAAGCGCCGCTGCGCTCGAGTAGATCGGGCTTGCCATCGCCGTTGACGTCGCCACCGCCTTCACCGTGCAGCCAACCTAAGCCGCCAAACGGGAAGGTGAACGGGCTGGTCACCGAATGGAACTCCCATTGACCCATCGGGTTCGCGGGATCGCCTTGGTAATAACCCTTGGTCGTTGCTGGGGTGCAGCCCTTGCAGGCGCCGTAGATTTCAGGGAAGCCATCGCCATTCATATCGATCAGGCCGTGCTGCTCCAGGCGCACATCCGAATGCATCAAGTGTGGCGTCCACTTGGGGTCGCCGGCTTGACCGGCTGGCCCCGGGTTCTCATACCAGTACGCTGTCGCGTGCGGTTGCACGATGCCGATCTTGTTCGGCGTGCCAGCGGGATTCCCGTTGGGATCGGCCGTCTCTGGCACGTCGCACTGCGCGACGTTGATGATGTCCATGTTGCCGTCGGCGTTGACGTCCCAGGGAAAATCCGACCAGTCGTCGGACACGCCGGTGTTCAGCTCCACGCCATCGCCAGCGCTGGGCAATACGCCGTGACCGTCGCGGAAAGGATGCGAGACGGTGAAGTCGGGACCTTGATACCAAATGCGGCCTGACGAGACGTCCGGCATGCCGTCATTGTTGTAGTCAGCGATTGAGCAGCTCTCCGCGAGGAACTGAGTGTGAATGACTTTCTTCGTGTAGTGCAACGTGCCGGCCGCAGTTGCCACTGCGATCGGCGCGGTGGGCCACGTTCCGCTGAGTTCGTAGTTCGGCGCAGCGCCCATGATTACAGGGCCCCCTTGTCCGCCGGTTCCGCCGGTAGCGGGAGTACCACCGTTTCCTTGAGTGCCGCCAGCCGGGTTCGTCCCTCCGGCGTTCATCCCTCCAGTGGTATTCATGCCGCCGCCGCCTAGTGGGGTACCGCCAACGCTGGTGCCGCCGCCCGGGTTCACCACGCTGCCGCCGTTGCCCACCGCGGTGGTGCCGCCGTGACTGCCGCCTGCCCCGGTGTTCGTCGTGCCACCGCCTGGATTCACCGCGCTGGTGCCCCCCATCGCAGTGTTATCCGCACTGCCGGAGAACCCACAGGCCGCGGTGATCGCCCCCGCCGCTCCCAAAGCCAGAAGACCAGACCAATGATTACCCAAACGACGCAAAGTCACGGCGCGACCTCCACTTTTCTCAGTAAAACTAGGTACAGCTCGAACTCTCCCCGTACCACTGCGTGACAGTATTGTCCAACACCACCCCCCTGTGATCCCGGTTCTTTTCGGGGTAAATGTTTATGATTTTGCGGTAGCTCCGCTAGGGAGCAACCGCCCGGGGGTTATCGGCCCTTGCCTATGCCCCATAGGCCCGCCCGATAGCCTACAGCCGGCCCCGGATGCTCAATTTAGGGGAGACGATCCGACTACCCCGATGTTATAGACCGCGCCGGTCACAGTTTTTTATTGCAAGTGCACGTCAACGTGAGTTGTCCGTTGCGTTGCGGACATGAACAGACCGCGTTCCAAATTGGGGATCTCAAATAAGGAGAGTAAGCGTCATGAGGCGATTCGGTATGTCGAGTGTGCGTTGGGCTGCTGCAGCGGTGGTCGCGGTTTTGGCGATCCCTGGCCGGGCTCGCGCCGACGTGACCTTGGTTCAGAACCCCAAGTGGACGTTCTACACACGGGGCCTGATCGCGGCGCATTATCAGCTGGTCAAGGGCGATGCGGATCCCAACTTCTACAACAGCCTGCCTTCCGCGGGCGGGCAAATCCTCGATGAAAAGACGGCTTCCGATGTGCGCGACAATAAGCTCACGTTGTCCAACATCCGCAGCGGCTTCATTGGTACGCAGATGGGGTTCGGCCTCATTCACCCGCTGAGCGAGAGCGTCAAAGTCGAAGCGTTCTCTTCCATCAACATGGCCGGGATCAACAGCAACCGCGGTCAAGAGCTGCAAAAGGCCGTTGATTACCGGGAGGCTTGGGCGGACGTCCAGACCCCCTACGGCAGTGTCAAGTTCGGGCGCATGTTCGGTATTTTCGGCGAAGGCTCTGCCGAAGTCATGGTCATGGCGTGGAAATACGGTGTCGGTCACCCGTGCGTGATCAACGCCGCAACCATCTCGTGCGGTTCCTCCGGTGCAGGTCCGCTGTACGCCGGTTTCGACGGCGCGATCCGCTACACGACGCCACGCATCGTGGGGCTGCAAGCGGCCGTTGCGGTGGTCGATCCGTCGGTGTCCAGCCCGGTGAAGATGTCACCCACGCCTCGTTTCGACGGCGAGGTCAGCTACGATCGCTGGTTCAGACAGCTGCACGTGCGCTTGATTGGCCAGGGCTTGTACGAAAAAATCTCCCAGAGTACTGCGCCCGTGGGCATTGTGCCGGGTACTATCCGCAGCGATACGGTTTGGGGCGGAATGGGCACTGGTATCGTCGGCATCGGGCCGGTTGCGTTGGGTGGCGGCGGTTGGATGGGCGCCGGCATCGGCGAGCGCGTTCCGCTCGAATCCCGCGACGCATCGAACCCACTGTTCATGGACAAGTCGGGTCGCCTGCGTAAATTCCGCGGATTCTACGGGAACTTGCAGGGCAACTTCATGGACAATTACCTCACCGTGGGCGGCGGCATCATGTTTGTGCAACCCTCCTCGCTCGACAAATCAGCCACGGCGTCTAACGACGTGCTCGACCACCAGAGCGAGTACCACGTCACGTACCAGCACCACTTCGACGCCATCATTCTCAATGCCGAGTACATGCACTGGGAGACCAAGTGGCACTTTGGCGAGAAGCAGAAGCTGAACTTCATGGGCGTCGGCGCCAACTTTGAGTGGTGAGCCCATGATCCAATTCCAGCTGCTATTTCAGGTCGCCGACGACAAAGCGGCGGCCTTCGAGAACACGTTTTTCGAGGTGTTCCAGCCCGCGCTGAGCCGCCAACCGGGGTTCATCAGCGCTAAGCTGCTGCGCTTGTTCTCAGCAACGGCTCAGAAAGAAATCGAAGCCTCGCCTTCTGAGTTCAATTACCAGGTCAACTTCTTCTTTGAGAGTGAAGAGGCGCGCCGCCGCTGGTCAAAGTGCGCGGATCACGATGTGGCCTGGCCCAAGTTCAGTGCCCTAGCCCAGCAAGCCCTGTGGCGCGGCTTCGACGTGATCGAGCGCGGCTGAGACTCAAACTGCGGCGGGTGCAACCCGCGGGCGATCAGACCACGGCATGAGCAGCCGCAACGGCTTCTCGCGTGGATTCGGTGATGGCGTCGAATTGACGCAGCACGATCTTTTCTGTTGGGGCAAGCCAAGTGCCACCGCAGGCAATCACCGTGGGGATCTTCAAGTAATCGCCCAAATTGCGCATGTTGACGCCACCGGTGGGCACGAAGCCGAAGCCGCCGTACACGCTGTTGAGCGCCCACAGCGTGCGCACGCCGCCAAAGGCCTCGGCGGGGAAGAATTTCACGTATTTCAGGCCGTAGCCGCGCGCCATTTCCACCTCGGAAGGCGTGCACACACCGGGCAATACGGGCACAGAGTGCTTCAAGCAATATTCCACCACAGCGTTGCTCAGGCCAGGGCTCACGATCAATTGAGCGCCCGCATCGACCGCTTTCTTCACCTGTTCCGTGGTCACCACGGTTCCGGCCGCCAGCGTGACGCCCTTGTGCGCGGCCGCAACTTTGGCGAGCGCAGGCAGCGCCGCTTCCGTGCGCAGCGTGATCTCTAAGATGGGCAACCCGCCTGCCACCAGCGCTGCGGCCAGGCCGGGCGCGGTATCGGCATCTTTGATTTCAACCACCGACATCAGGCGGTGTTTGCTGATCACGTCAAAGGGCGAAGTATTCATAATTCAGGCTTTTCGTAGACGGATTTGGTCATGAACGCTAGCGAATAGGCGCGCCCTAGTTGCCAATGGGGCCCTTGTTGCGTGCAACTGGGGCAGCCCACGGAGGGCCACCCCTACCCCTATATTGGACCCTGCTATTGGACTTGGTTGATCCACGCTGTGATCGCGGCGAGGCCGGTCGGATCCTGTAGCTCTGTGCCCAAGGGCGGCATCTGGAACTGGGATACCATT
>DATJEQ010000361.1:0-6544 GCA_035496495.1 Polyangiaceae bacterium | reverse complement strand
CTAGGTACAACGATGCACCTCCGCCACTCTCTCACCTTTTCGCTTGGTCTTTTGTGCAGTGTTTTCGGGGCTTCGGCTGCCCATGCTGACATCCCTGCGGGCTACGCTGGCACACCTTACATGGGCACGGCTCAGGCAATTCCCGGCCGGGTCGAGCTGGCCAACTTGGATTTGGGGGGCATCAACGTCGCTTGGTACGCGGACCACAACCGCATGAACAGCGCTGGCTATCAACCCATCAGCGGCAACGATTATCGCACGGACGATCAGGATCTGCCGAACATCTGCAAGACGAACAAGAAGGTTGAAGATCCCAATTGCGGCGGCAGCAACAATTGCAGCGAGGATTTTTGGGAAGATGGCACCCGCTACCCCACTGGTGCACTGCACGGCGCGACGGCCGCCGATCTGCCCACCTGGGACCCGGCAATGGGCGTGTACTACATGGGCTTCGCTCACACGGTTGACTGGGTGCGCGTCACCGTCAATGTCGCGCAAGCGGGCACTTACAACGTGAGCTCCAACTGGGCTTGCGCCAACAATCCCTGCGGTCTGTCGATTTGGTTCAACGACGGCAGTGGCGCGATGGACAATCCGGATAAGCCGTTAGACGGTGCGAACAAGACCGGCACGGTGATGCTCGATGCGACGAACGATTATCACAAGTGGCGCGCGTACCCGAATTTCACACAGGTTACGTTGAGCGCTGGCCTTCAGGTAATGACCTTCAATTTGGAAATTGCGGATCACTTGCAATACGGCTTCCTGCAGTTTGACTTGGTCGGTGCGGGTGGCGCGGGTGCAGGTGGCGCGGGTGCAGGTGGCGCGGCTGCGGGCGGCGCCAGTGCCGGCGGCGCGGGTGGAGTGAGTGCCGGCGGTGCGGCTGCGGGCGGTGTTTCCACCGGCGGCACAGTGAGTGCGGGCGGCACCGCAATGGGCGGCACTACTGCTGCTGCGGGTGGCAGCGCGGGTTCAATGGGTAATGTGGGTGGCCCCACGGGCAACGCGGGTACGGCGGGATCTTCAACGACGACGACGGGTGCAGGTGGCAGCAGCGCAACCGCTACCGGTGGCAGCGCAATGATGTCGACGACGAATGGCGCCATGAGCCCCGATGTGAACAGCAAATCCGGATGTGCCTTCGCGCCCTTGCAGAGTGAACGCACTTCGCGTGCGGCGGAGTTCTCCGCGTTGATGTTGCTCGGTGCAGTGCTCTTGCGCCGACGCCGCTGAGCGCGCACAATCGTCGCAACGAGATTTGGGGCGTGCCGATGCTCAAGTGCTTGCTGCGACGAGATCTGATTACTAAGGCGAGCATGGCCGGTTTTGGCGTCTGCATCGCCGCGAGCGCACGCGCGGATATTCCAGCGGGCTACCTGGGCATGCCGTTCGATCCGGTGACGATCGGTGGCGCGGGCATCATTCCGGCAACCGTGCAGGCTGGGCCGTACGCTATTCCCGGTCGTATCGATCTGGTCAATTACGACATGGGCGGTGACGGTGTCGGCTATCACTCTGAAGCGCACTACACGACCAAGGGCGGCGACGGTTACCGCACGGATCGACCGACGACCACACTGTGTCTGACGGCCCCCAGCAAGCCTGATCTTTGGTACGACACCGGCACAACGCAAGATGGCATGGCCTACCCAGGCCCCGCCGCTACGACCCCCGGTGCCGAGGATTTCTACATTGGATCCATCCACCCCGGTGATTGGTTCAATTACACGGTGAACGTGCAGACGGCGGGAACGTACTCGCTGAGCGCCAATTTCTCGACCGGCAACGGTCCACCGGGCGGCGAAGGTGGCGACGGCGATATGGAGGTGATCGTCTTTGCCAATGAGGTGCAGCTCGCGGATTGGCATGAGATCTTTCCGGATTTTCAGAACAAAGCCAATTTCCACAATTGGAAGCCTTATCCGAATTTCGCAACGATCCCGCTGGAAGCGGGCTTGCAAGTGATCAAGATCCAGTTGCCGTTCAAGCATTTGAATCTTGACTACATTCAATTCGATTTAATGGGCGCAGGCGGCAGCAGCGGTGCAGGCGGCAGCGGGGGTTCGACGTCCGTCACCCCGAGTGGTGGCGGCGGCGCAGGGGGAACAACGGGCGGAGCGAATAGCGGTGGCATGACCAGCGCGGGCGGCGCTTCGGCGGGTGCTGCGGGTGGCCCGGGTTCGGTGGATCCGAATGCTGGCTCAACGGCGGGTGGCTCGTCGAGTTCGGGGCAAGCGGCGGGCGGAACGACTTCGTCCGCGGGCAATTCTAGTAGCGGGCCGGCGAGTGCAGGGGCAGCTACCTCTGCCGCGACGGGCAGCGGCATGAGCGGGACTTCAACCATGAGTCCCGACGTGAACACGAAGTCGGGTTGCGCGTATGCCGCGACCGACGAAAAGTGCGCTCCGCGTTCGGTGATGATTTCCGGGTTGTTGTTGCTTGGTGCTGCGTTGTTCCGTCGTCGACGCGTTTGAGTCTTTGTTAGGCGCGCGCCGGTAGGATGGCTCGCGAGATCCCAGCGAGTGCAAGCAGCGCGCCAAACGCCGCGACAATGGCGGCGCCGGTGGGCAAATCCCAGCTCCAGGAAGCCCACAGCCCGAGCGCGCTTGCAGCGATGGCCACCCCCCAGCCGGCGAATAATCTGTTTCGCATCTGATCAGAGAACAAGCGGGTGATCACCGCGGGAACAATCAGAAATGAAAACACCAACAAGATCCCCGCGAACTGCACGCTGATGGTGATCACCAGCCCGAACAGGACGTAGAACCCCAAATCCCACAATTCGACGAAGCGACTTTGCTGCTCGGCCTCTTCGGGGCGCCAGGAAATGGCGATGAAGCGCTTGGCCAAGAACAGTTGAAGTGCGCCCAGCACGACGTAGGCCAGCGCGGTGTGCCACACGTCGGTCCAGGTGGTGTTGAGCAGTGAGCCCACCAAAATGTCCTTGATGTGTTCGGCGCCGTGGGGTGAATGACTGACCACGAGCACCGTCACCGCGCTCGCGACGGCATACACAATCCCGACAATGGCCTCCTGCGAGACGTGGTTGCGCACTCGCCGAGTGAAGGCAAAGATAGCGGCACCGACGATCGTGAAACCCAGCGCGGTCAAGTGTGCTTGCCAGCCCGGTTCCTCTTCGGCAGTGAACAACGCCGCCACTGTCGCCCCCAGCGCGGCAAGCTGTGCCAGCGATAGATCCACGAAAATCACTTCGCGGGCGAGCACATGCATGCCCAAATAGACATGAATGCTGGCGATCACCAAGCACATGGCCAGCGCGGGGCCAAGGAAGACAAGCGCGTCCATCATGGCTTGGCCTTCTTCATGGCAGCTAGGAATTGGTTGATCAGCGTGTCGATGAGTTGTTCGTACGTCGCAGTGCCGTTGGCGCCGCCCACCGAAGTGGGCAGGACGAGTACTTGAGCACCGGAGCGTGCTCCCACCATGTCAGAAGTGGAGCGGTCGTAGAACGACTCATGGAAGATCACCGGAACGTGTTGGTCTCGGATTTGGCGGATCAGATCCACCAGATGAGCAGGGGAAGGCGGGATGCCCGGGCGATCTTCCAAGTAGCCAATGCCATCCAGGCCGAAGCGCTTGTGAAAATAGTTGAATGTGGCGTGGTAGGAGGCGATCTTAGTGCCTTTGAAGGGCGCCATCTGTGCGGTCCATTGCGCCATCTTCGCATCGATGCGTTGCTCAAAGGCGCGGGCGTTGGCGCGAAAGAACTCTGCATTCGCTGGATCGAGCTGCGCCATGCGCTCGGCAATGGCGTGCGTGGCCAGCTTGGCGTTGAGCGGATCGAGCCAGAAGTGAGGATTGCCGAATGGGTGAATGTCGCCGCGTGAACGATCCACTCCTCCTTGGGGAATGTCGATCGCCTGAATCGCACTCGATGCTTCGAAGTAGCCCGGTCGGCCGGGGTTGATGGCGGGGTTGCGTGCACCTTGGATCAGTGAGGGTAGCCACCCCACTTCGAGTTCCAAGCCAACGGCCACCACCAAATCAGCGCGACTGAGCGTCACCATGTAACTGGGGCGGGCTTGCACGAAATGCGGATCTTGCGTGCCCTGACAGATGGTGTCGATGTGCACTTTGTTACTGCCAATGGTGCTGGCGAAGTAGCCAAGATCGGTCGTCGTTGTAACGACGCGCAGCTCGGCCGACGCCGGTTTTGGACAGAGCACCACGGCAGTGAGGATGAGGAGCGCAATAAAGAGTTGTTTCATGACTTTACCTTTGCTGAACATTTGGGAAATCGACTTGTGAAGTTAGTAAGCGTGCGCCGGGTGCGGGCCGACCGAAAAGACGGCCTGGGCAAACACTTCGTGCACCAACGGGGAGGGATCGTTCGCTGCCTTTTCAATGCCGTACTGCAGACGCAGTGCGGAGAATTCGCTGGGCACGAACGCAGCTAAGCCTTCGCCGCGCCAGATGCGCGGGCTGTCACCTTGTGGCAAGCCAAGAACAGAACCGCGCGCCTGTAGCCACCACTGCTGGGCAAACTGAAAGCGAACGGCGGTGTAGCCCCCACCGCGCGTGTGATCCGTCGGCGCGTGACCGCGCTCGTCCCACACATATTCGGTTGTCCAGTCGAACCCCATGTAACGCTCGGCCTCAACCGGCCTCCACTTGACGGTCATGTCGCCGGCGGCAAGGTTTGACCAACCCGCGAACCCGTTGCGCCCCCCGACGTAGCTGGTACCCAGTTCGAGTGTCGTCGCGTCACTCATGTCGAACAGCGTTTTTAGGTGGCCAACGTAGGCGAAATCACTGTTGCGGCGGCGATCCGGCACAGATTCATCGACGGCGGTGGCGGGATTGTCTGGAATGCTTCCCACCAGGGGCGCCCAATCTCCCTGAAATACTTGTGCGTTGATCTCGGCGTAGAATGGCAAGGGCAACAGCAGGTCGGCCGAGACACCAGGATCGGTCAATCCTTCCTCCCCCATCAGTGCCCGCCACGGGAGCGGCGCGGTAACGAAGGGAAAGGCATGAGTGTGCAGCAGGTTGTGTCGCCCGACGGCTGAGTGCATTTGCCCAGCGCGCAGGGTGAGGCGCGGCAAATCCAGCGTGGTGAGGTAAGCCTCTTCGAATGCGACGTGATCGCTGCTGCCCGCCAACGCGACGTCGGCGCGAAAGAAGGGATCGACGATTGCGCTGGCACGCAACTCGACTTCCTGAACGAAGATCCCGGTTTGCAGATCTCCGGGCGCCACGCTGGTTCCTTCGGGGCGAGAGCTTGCTCCGCCGAGCACGATGCCGACGGCGCTGATCGCTGGGTTCATCAGGTTGCTCAGGCCGCGCGAGGAGGCTGAGGCCCCAGTCGACTCGCTGCTGCTCGAACTGTCGGCAGGTGTCGGCGTGCCGGTCGGCGACGATGCTGCCTGATTCTTCGCCAACTCAGCGGCGATTTCAGCCTCCTCTTGTGCTCGATCGGCTTGATCACTGGCCGGCGTCGTTGGGGCAGGTGCGTTGGAATTGGGCGCGGATGCGGATGAAGCTGGCGCTGCGGGGTCGGTGGGCGCAGCAGTGCTGCTGGGCGCCGCAGGAGGGCCGCCCGTGTCGGGTTGCTGAGCCCATGCGACGGCACTGGGCAGCAGGGCCAGCAGCGTGGCCGCTGCTGTGAGAAAACGATTGGAAGACATGATTTGGATGGACCTTGTGAAAACAGATCAGAAAGAAACGGATCGGTTCGGCGCAGAGCAACAGGCTCTGGCCCAACACCGGTGAACGCGATCAACGCCGCAGAGTTGCGGGGTTGGCGTCGGCGCCGCCTCGAACACGAAAGGCGCGGCTACAACTCAGCTGCGAGTGCTGGCAGGGGGCGATTGTTTGGGTGCCGCAGGCAGGATGGCTCTGCCCGTGCCGATCACTTGAGTGTGTTCAAAGGCTGAAACACAGGCGCGGGCCGTCGAGGATACCGCCGCACATTGACCCCCACCCGCCCCAATCGGTTGGCGCTCCAAACGAGCCGGAATCGCACAGCCGTCGTGGTCGTCGCCGCTGTCGAGGGCAGCCGATGCGATCGCAACGACGCTCGCCGCAGCAGAACGGATCGCGCCCGCTTGTGAACTGTGAGGCGCAACGCCGTGCTCCAGCACCCCATGCTCAGGGCAGATATGGTGTGGGATCAGAAGAAAATGCAGCAGCAACGCCAGCTGCCCACACACAAGCAGTGCAGCAGCGAGCGCAGCAGTGGGGCGTTTTCTGGCCTGAAGCATGCGAATGACCGGTCTGTGTGCCAATCATGGCCGAGGGCCGAGCCCTGCGCAATTACTCCCTCAGCCATACAGGCAGTCCGGCCGTTTATTCCCCTGGCGGGTGGGGCGAGCGCTAGTTGGCGAGGCGTGTGTGCAGCAATTCCGCAAACGCGAGGCAAACATCGACGGTCGTGAAGATGCCCACCACGTGGTGATTCTGCGCCACGATGGCGCATCCGTACTTGTGTCGCGCCATAGTTTGCACCACTTCGTCGACCGGCGTTTCCGGCGCAACGACGTACGGGTCAGGCGACATCGCGTCGGAGACCGTCACTTTCTTA
>DATJEQ010000360.1:0-6290 GCA_035496495.1 Polyangiaceae bacterium | reverse complement strand
GTGTGTGCGGGTCGCGATCCACGTGGGCCTCGGGTGAAAAATAGCCGCTGTGCACCCACTGCAGTGGTTGCCATTTTCCGGCTAGGTTGCGGCCAATGACAGCGCCGCAGTGCTTCTGTACGCCCGTTGTTGCGCACCCGCCCACGACAGTGAGCGCCTCATTGCCCATGGGCCTCCAGGTCCAGATCCGGTCGACCAAGAAAGGCGCGCCCTTGGGCAGCGCTTTTTCGGCTTGTTCGGGTAACGCGGCCCTCACCAGGTTGGCAAAGCCGGTGTCGACCTTATTGTGGCGTTCCAAGAATGCACCCTTGGTCACGTGCAGCACCACTTCAGCGGGGTTGCGCTCACCCATGCAGCAGCGAAAGCCAAGCTCTGAAGATTTGTCGTCAGGCGCCTGCTGCCTGGCGTTGGCACAGCGCCCCACCACTTCGCCGTGAATCTCGTTGCCACCTCGAATGGCTACATGGTTCTCTGGACCCCCTCGGCCCCATGGGCTGTCGGTCCATTCCCACACGCTGCCGTGCAAATCGCGCACGCCAAAATCGCTGTGGCACGCGTAGTGCAAGCCGCTGGGCAACATTTGCGCGGGATTTCCCGTTGCGCACGCATCCGCCCAGTAGCGACTGCCATATTCGTATTCCGTGTTGCTCGATCCCTTGCACGCGCGCTCCCACTCCAACTCACTGCACAAGCGTTTGCCGCGTTCGACACACAAGGCGCGCGCTTGTTCGAGCGTCACGTTAGTGAGTGGGATTGCGGCCGCTTCATTGGGGTAAGCAAACACGTCCATGAAAAAACCATTGAGAATTAGCTGCTGGCCTTCCATCTCTTGATCGGCAATTCGGGGCAGCTCACCGGGCGGAGTACCGGCAACCAGTGCCCCTTTTGGGATCCACACCATGCCTTTGGGCACCGCGGGCGCGTCTTCCTTTACAAGCCAGGGCGGCTTTTCTCGGCTTTCGCGGTTGCTTGGGCTGGCCGAGGCAACGACCAACTCTTCGCTGGGGCGGCTTTGCGGGTGCTTACAACTCGTCGCGAGTAACCCCATGGCAAACGACCCCAAAGTGAGCAACCCCGCACGCCGTGCGCTGAACGCTGCCCCAAGAATGTCGCCTAAAATCACGACTCAACGCGCTCGTCACGCTCCCGCAGACCGAGCTCCTTCATCTTCAGCTGCAACCCCTTGCGAGAAATCTTGAGTAAGCGCGCCGCGTGCGTGACGTTGTTGTGCGTCTGCCCCAGGGCACGCTGAATCAACTCGCGCTCCAGTTGCGACATTGCAGCCTTGATTTGCTCCTTGAGCCCCTCCCCCGCGGCCTGCAATTCAGCCGCAGAAGCCTCCGATGGCGCCCCTAGCACCGGTTCGTGGGGCAAGTCGCCGCGTTCGATTTCCTCGCCGTTGCACAAGAGCACCGCGCGCTCCATCACGTTCTCGAGCTGCCGAATGTTACCGGGCCAAGCATGAGCGCGCAGTGCTGCAGCGGCCTCTTTACTAATTGATGTGACATTCTTGCGGAAACGTTCGGAAAATTTGCGCACGAAGTGATCAGCGATCAACAGCGTATCCTCCGATCGCTCGCGCAATGCGGGCAGGCGAATTGAAACCACATTCAGTTGGTAGAAGAGATCCTCCCGCAAGCTGCCATTTTCCACGGCTTCTTTCAGATCAACGCTGGAAGCCGCCACCAACCGCACGTCGAGCGGAATCGTTCGCACACCGCCCATTCGCTCGAATTGCTGCCCTTGCAGCGCATGCAACAGCGCGACCTGGGCATCCAGCGGGATTGCATTGACTTCATCCAGGTACAGCGTGCCCCCCACCGCCAATTCGAAACGCCCGGGCTTCGCGCGCACAGCGCCGGGGAATGCGCCGCGCTCATAGCCCAAGAGCTCAACTTCCATTTGCTCTTTGGGAATTGCCGCACAAGCGACCTTGATGAACGGTTTTGTCCGTCGCGATGAGTAGCGGTGCAGCGCACGCGCCACCAGTTCCTTACCGGTGCCGCTTTCCCCACTGATGAGCACAGTACCCGGAGTGTCGGCAATCCGGCTGAGCAGCGCCCGCAGTTCAACAATTGCCGGACTCTGCCCGATGATGCCGAAATCTCCGGATTCGCCTTGGCCCTCGGTGTCGCTGGGAGTCGCCTCGAATTGGGTGAGTTCGCGCGTCCGCAACGCCTTGCGCACCACATTGCGAATTTCGTCTTGGTCGAAGGGCTTTGTGATGTAGTCGAATGCGCCCGTCTTCAGTGCCTCAACCGCGTTATCGACGGTGCCGTGGGCGGTCAACATCACCACTGGTAACTCCGGATCCAACTGCTGGGCATGGCGCAGCAGCTCCATGCCATCGAGCTTGGGCATGCGTAGATCGGTGATCACCAGATCGATGTGGTGATCGCCGAGAATGCGGCATCCTTCATCGCCGTCTTGCGCGGTGTGCACGTCGTAACCGTCACGTTGAAGCTGCGCAGCGATCACCCGACGCAGGTTCACCTCGTCGTCGACGATCAGAATTTGCTTGCGCTCAGGAATGATCACGGGCCGGGACGAGCTCTGTGGCGGGGCCACGCACCGCGCGTGGGCCCCGGCCGTTCTGGAATGCTCGTTGCCATGCTATCGAAATCCCTGCTCAAAAACCGCTACAACCCGGTTTTCAGCGTGCGATTCGGGCCAGCTGCCAGGGGCACCACTGCGGCCGCCAACAGCCGCTAGCGACAATTGAACCCAAGGGCAGGCCCGCGTTATGCTACTTTGCGCCTGCCTAAGCTTACCCGGTACTCCCGCATGCGTGCCTTTTCCCGCTTCAACAAAGTTCTACAGTTTACCGTACTCCTTGGAGTTTTGTGCTGGTCGCAGCTTTCAGCCGCACAACCGAACGGGGCCGCAAACGGAGAGAGCAGTGCGGGCGAAAACGCACCGAACACCGAAGCGGGCTATGCCCCGTGCACCAATAAACCTACCGAAGGCGACACAGCTGCGGCCAAGGGCGCATTTCAGGCGGGCACCGCGGCATACAACGAAGCGGATTACAACCGCGCGATCGATTATTGGGAGGATGCCTTCCACCGCGACTGCACCGCCACGGCGCTGCTGCTCAATCTGGCGCGCGCCTATGAATCGAGTGGTCAGCTGCAGCACGCCATCGTTGCGCTACGCACCTACAACGAGCGCAACGCCGATTCGCCGCAGCGCGATCAAATCGATCGGCGGATCGAGCGATTGCAAGAGCAGCTCAAGAGCCAGCCGGCCGCGCCGCCGCCTGCAGCGGCGCCTGTGGCAACGCCTCCTGCCAAGGGTGAGCCCGTGCCCGCACCCTCAAACAAACCCAGTGAAGCGAAAGTCAGCCCCAGTCCATGGCCGCTGGTGATCGCCATTGGCGGTGGCGCGATCGCGCTGATCGGCACAGCGGGCTACTTGAAAGCGAAGAGCGACACCAAGAAGTACGAAGCCCAGTGCCCCAATCACCAGTGCCCCGACGACGCGACCCAAAAGAAAGCCAATGACTCGCGCAAGGCTCAGAAGAGTTCAGGGGCTGTTGCGATCGCAGGCGCCGTGATTGGTGTAGGCGGAGCGATTTGGTATTATTTTGAGGTCAAGCGCGCGGCGCGCGCCAACGCGGCGGCTGAGGCCGAGGAGTCCACGCACACCATGCGCTTGATTCCAGAAGTAGGCCCTGGCTACGCGGGCCTCAGCCTCGACGGACACTTCTCGTTCTAGAGGACGTAGTGCACTGCGCTACCGAGTGCACTGCGCTGCCGAGTGTACTGCGGGCGACTAGAGAGCCGGGGGCGCGGGTTCCGCAGCCGGCTCAGATTCATCCGGCGTATCGGTGTCGTCGGCGTGGCCTTCGGCACCGGCAGCGCGATGATCACTGGCCCGCGTCATTTCCTCAGGCGCTGGCTCAAGCGGAGGCGGTGTTTCACTGGCTGAGCCGCCGCACCCACAGGCCACCAGCATCACCAGAGAAAGCCAAAGCTTTGGCATCACTTTCGGCGCCCCAGCGCGCATCTTTGGCATGTCGAAGCCGTATCACGAACACCCGCAACTCAAAAGCGGTGACGACGTGGGGGCATGCGGCTAAGCTCCAAAGGACAGAAACGGCTGCGGGACATGATCGGCAGGCTCAGCGGATTGCTCATTGGCGACGAGACAGAAGGCGTCGTCACCTTGGATGTCGCGGGGGTGGGCTATGACTTAGCTGTGCCGCTGGGCACCGTGGGCAGGGCCAAAGCCAAATCGAGCGATGGCAAAGTGACGCTCTTCGTGCACACCCATTTGCGCCAAGATGCGCTGGAGCTGTTCGGATTTTCGAGCGAACTGGAACGGAAGGTTTTTCGGCTTTTGCTGGGAGTGCCCAACATTGGGCCCAAAATTGCGCTCGCGGTGCTCGGTTCGCTTCCGGCGCCGGAGCTCGCCCAAGCGGTGGTCAAGGAGGACACGGCTCGGTTAAATAAAATCCCAGGGGTGGGGAAAAAAACCGCGGACCGGCTGGTGTTGGAACTGCGGGAGAAGCTGCTGAAGCTCGGCCCCGTGGAAACGGCCCAAAAGTCGGAGCCCTCAGCCGGCGCGGATGGCGAAAAGCTTATGGGGGCGCTGATCAACATGGGCTACCGCCAACCGGAGGCGGAGCGAGCGGTGACCAGCCTAAAAGCGCGCCTGGGCAAAGAGCCCCTTGCCGAACTGCTGCGTGCTGCGCTCGGTGAGCTGTCTGCCTGAGGGCTGTCTGCCTGCGGACTGGCGTGGTAGGAATCGGGCCGTGATCGTCTGTCGCAAATGCAACAAGGAAAACCAGGACCATTACAAGTTCTGTCTAGGGTGTGGGGCTGAACTCGTTCGCGAAGCTTCTGCACCAAAGCCGTTCGCGCCGGACACACCACCGCACGGCGTCGCAACGGTCACCTCGAATTCATCGTCGCCTTCCATTGACGTCACTTCGACGGATGCGGACGACGATGCGCCCAGCGCAAGTACGGCACCTACCAAAGAAGCTGCAGTGTGTCCTCAGTGTGCGCACACCAACAAACCGAACAGCAGGTTCTGTGCATCGTGCGGCTACAACTTGAGTGCGCTCAACAAGGGCGCCGCAGCGCCCGCGGCGCCGGCTGCGGCCGCACCCACTGGCGGCGATGCTTCCGCAATCAAACTCACGCTTACCGCGTTGCGCGCGGATGGCACCGAGGCGGGCAGCTTCAGCGTGCCGGACGGCGCGAGCGTCTCGCTCGGTCGCGACACCGGATCCATCTTTGCGGGTGACAGCTACCTCTCACCGCGTCACGCCAGCGTACTGCGGCGTAGTGGCGGCATTTTCATTCGCGACGATGGCTCGCTCAACGGTGTGTACGTCAAGTTGAAGCCGCAAGCGCCCTGGCCTTTGAACTACGGTGACGTGTTCCGCATTGGCCAAGAGATCATTCGCTTCGAAAAGTTGGAGCCCCAGCCGCTGACGGCCGACGGCGTGGAGCGCTTGGGCAGCCCAGCTAAGGGCTTTATTGGGCGCTTGGCGTTGGTGATCGGTCGCGACACGACGGGCAACGCGTTCCCAGTGCCTCAGGCCGGCGTGCACTGCGGCCGCGAGCGCGGCGATGTGCTGTTCTCCGAGGACGGCTATGTCTCGGGCCTGCATTGCAGCATTGCCCCTGCAAAAGACGGCCGCGTGTATTTGACGGACGTGGGCAGCTCCAACGGCACGTTCGTGCGCCTGACCAATGAGTATCAGCTCACCCCCGGCGATGTGCTGCTGATGGGGCAACAACTCTTCCGCGCGGATCTGTAGCGCGAAGCTCCGGTGCCCCGGGGCGGTTGCCGCGACCGGGGATTCGGTGCGGCACGATTCATTGTCATGAAATCACCCGAATCCAAGCGCACTATTCGAGTCGTGGCCGCCGTGATCGCCCAGAACGGGCGCTACCTGATCACCCAACGCCGCCCCGCCGCGGTGCTGCCGCTGCTGTGGGAGTTCCCCGGCGGCCGCGTGGAAGCGGGTGAAACAGACGCCACCGCGTTGAAGCGCGAAGTACTCCATCGGCTCGGCGTCGACATCGAGCCCGGAAAATTGATGAGCTTCGTGACCCATCCGTACGAGCGCTATTCCATTGATCTGCACCTGTACGAATGCGTGATCAAGAGCGGCCAGCCCAAACCCATCAACGTCAACGCCTACGCCTGGGCCACCAGCGAAGAATTCGACGGCTACCCGTTCACACCGGCGGATGAGCTGTCGATGGCGAAGCTCTTGGGCCTGGAAAACGACTGAGCGCGCCGCGCGCGTTGCCTGATCCCGCTTCATGTCC